>DLVS01000299.1 GCA_003445095.1 Verrucomicrobiales bacterium | reverse complement strand
GGGTAGTGGAACGTGATGAAGGTCTTCTTGATGCCCTGGGACTTGGCCTCGTCCAACCATTGCTTCAACTGCGTCATCTGCTCCGCGTACTTTGGCCGATCGGCGTCCCACAGCGACGGCGACCGATAGTCGTACTTGCCGCTCCACAGATAGATGAAACGGGCGCCCTTGAAATCGAACTTGTAGATGAGGTTGTCCGGCGTGACGCCGAACTTCTTCAGCCAAGGGACTGCGTTCAGCACGCCCTCGATCTTGGGATCGCCCCACACCTCGTGATTGCCGGGACTCACGAACCAGCGCGCCTCCAGCCCCGCGGCCCGCATCTCATCGTCGGCGGGCGGCAATTGCCTCAGCATCGTGTCGTTCAGGCGCTTCCAATACGGACTGTCGGCGACCGTGCGTCCCTGATTACCCCACCAG
Source organism: Verrucomicrobiales bacterium (assembly GCA_003445095.1). GTDB lineage: Bacteria > Verrucomicrobiota > Verrucomicrobiia > Limisphaerales > UBA9464 > UBA9464. Next base: position 2,235 of record DLVS01000299.1, on the reverse strand, counting down.
ACGAGGTCGCCGCTGTTGACCACGAATCGGGCGCGGCCGGACTGCACATCCCTCACGATCTCGCGCGCCACCCAATCGCCGCCTTCGAGCCGGAACATCGTGCGGTGCACGCCGGGGAGCAGCTTCACATCCTCGACCGACGCCTCGGTGACCCAGCCCTTGTCCACCGTCAAGGTCATGACCTCCGACCGAGTCGCGAAGGGCATGATGATCCGGACAAGCTCGTTGGTCTTCGGATCGAAGATCAGCTTCACGTCCTTCTTGACCACCTCTTCCGCGACCTTTTCCGGCAGGACCAGGCCGAACATCTCGACGAAGAGCCTGGTGGCGTCGAGCTGGCCGTCCTTGATCGGCAGGTACATCATCGGGCGCGAGTCGCCGTAAGCGATAAATGAAAACTTGCCCGGAGACTGCGCGCGTCCGGTAGTGGTGAAGACAAATAGCAACGAAACCGCAAGCAGCGCCAACGCCAGCCTGCGGAATGTATGAACCAAGGTAAGATTTCGATCTTTCATGGGTATCTGCTTTTGGCGGCCCCGGGCGGTCCTTGCGGGCCGCCTAGGGCTGCGGATTTCACTGTTCTTTCCGATTCCTGGTCGCCTCCTGGATCTTCAGTTTCACCGAGTCGAGATTAAATGTTGCGGGATTCTGCATCGGCGGAGACTCAGTAGTTCGCGGATCCGGTGAATCGAACTCGCGGCCGATGCCGCGAGTTCATTGGCGCATCAGGTTACTGGCCCGGGTTTCTTTGCCCCTGTTGTTTGATCTGGTCCATGATCTGGTCCAGGTTGTAGCTCGCCGCCAACTGCAGCGGCGGAAAGTCCTTGTAGCTCATGAGTTCCTTCTCCCACAGCAGTTGGCCGATGGGCAGCAGGTTCCAGTCGTAAACGTAGGCCGTGCTCGGCGCAGCCAGCGCGCCGCCAAGGTTGAAGAAGCTCTTGACGTCCTGGCCGACGTTCTGCTCAAACGGGTCGCGCTTAATGTTCTGCACTTGAGTCCACGCGAACGGGCTCGGCGGCGCGAAGGAACTGGCCGGGGTCTCGCCCGCCATGGCGTAGTAGAACTTCCAGTTCTTGTAGCGTACCGCCGAAGGCACGTGCCCCTGGTAGTAGAAGAAAGTATCACGCGCCGACTCCTTCGACTTTCCGGTAAGGTAGGCCAGCTGGTTGATGCTGTTCAGCTTGGTCTTGACGATTCCTGGGTACTTTCCCGCCATGAGCTGATCGTTCAGCTCGTTGCCCTTAGGCCCGCCAGCAATCTCGACGAACGTGGGTAGCCAGTCGTACGAGGCGAAGATCTCGGTGAACACCGTCCCGGGTTTGATCGTGCCCGGCCAGCGGATAACGCAAGGGGCGCGCATCCCGCCTTCCCAAGTGGACAGCTTTCCCGCCTTGAACGGCGTGACGCCGCCGTCCGGGAAAGTGATCGTCTCGGCGCCGTTGTCAGTTGTGAAGACCACGATCGTGTTGTCGAGCTCGCCCATGTCCTCGAGCTTCTTGAGGACCGTGCCGATGCAGTCGTCCATCTGCTTCATGCCGACTTCGTTGATGCCCCAGTCCTTGCCGCCCTTCACGCCAAGCATGTCCTCATATTTCTTGGATAACACCGTGGTGATGTGCATTCGGGCCGGGTTGTAGTAGCAAAAGAACGGCTTGTTCGTCTTCTTGGGGTCGACGCGATCAAGCCAATCGATGGTCTTAGCGGCGATCTCCTCATCCACGGTCTTGGAGCGTTCCAGCGTCAGTGGCCCTTCGTCTGTGCCCGTCTGGTTCTTCGCCGTCCCATCGGAGGATTTCATCCAAAGAACCGGGCGCGGGGAAGCCATGCACAGGCCGTCCTTGGGGTCGATCGCGCCGGGCGGTTCGGGAATGCCGGGAATTGGCACCATCTTCATCGGCGGCACCACTCCTTGCTCGGTCGGGGTCTTATTGATGTCCGGGAAACTCACCTGCTGCATCGCATCCAGGTGATAGAGATACCCCCAGAACTCCTGGAACCCGTGCGCGGTGGGCAGGGAATCGGGGTGATCGCCAAGATGGTTCTTGCCGAACTGGCCAGTGTTGTAACCGAGATCTAAGAGAAACTTGGCCAGGCACGGCGTCCCCGGCCGCAGATAGGACACGGCTCCCGGAAGCTGGGGCAACAGCATTCCCGCTCGGTATGGAGTCATGCCCGTGATGAACGCGGTGCGGCCGGCCGTGCAACTCGACTCGGCGTAGTAGTGTATGAAAAGAC
>DLVS01000745.1 GCA_003445095.1 Verrucomicrobiales bacterium | reverse complement strand
GGCACTGCCGGCGTCGATCTAAAGGGCCTGGAAGAGCTCTTTCGGCCCGGCCGCCTCAAAGCGATGGCGCATGACATTCTCCAGTTCAACGAGCCAAAAAGTTTTGGGGCAACCGACACGGACGCTGACAAGCGGGAACGCCAAGTCCAAGAACGTTCCCTTCCGAAGACGGAGCCGAAGCAGCGCGACCAAGAAAAACAGAAGTCGGACGACAAGCGCCGCGAACGCGCCGAACGAGCTGAGGCAAAACAGCGCGAAGAAGAGATCAAACGATGCGAAGCGGAGCTTCAGCGCCGGCAACAAGAGGAGCAGCGCCGGCAGCTCGAACGAAACCGGCGCGAGAATGAGCGCGGCCGCTAACACCTTTCGATCCACACCTGACCTTTAGTCTCTATGAATCCAATAATCTCACTAGCTATCGTTGTTTGCTTCGTTTTTGGCAGCTACGCCTACATCTACTCCAGGCCGCACGTCAAGACTCCCGAAGGGCGAAAGCACTTACGAGCGGTCGGCGCCGGAGTGTTGAAAATAATTCGCGCCATAGGGCTTCTGATTGCATTCGGCGTGTTCGTCTTCCTTGTGCTGATGTGGAGTCTCCCAAAAGCGACGCCAGATGAACTTATCCTGAAAACCGTTCCTCTCGTTTTCGTGATCATCCTTGGCTATTGGATTTTTGCGGCTCTTGCCGGAGCGGTGGCCGGACCCCCTCTTGACGTTCAACAGACGGTGGAGCGGGGGCGCGTACTCGGAACTCTTGAAGAAGCGCGGGAGTCGCTCCACCCGCCAGCGCCTCCGAGAAGAGAATTCCATGAGGTGCGGCGGCGCAGTCTGGCCGCAACGTTTTTCACCGTCCTGTTGGGGCATCGCCGCTAAGGGGCGCATTTCACGTGTAGCACTTCCTGCCCTATGGAAACTTACTTTGCGGCCGTTAAGAATCTTCTTCGCCCTTCTGTTCGCGACGTCCAAAGCGCAATCCGTGGCGAGGGTCTGGGGGGGATCGCATCTGCCTCGGAAGGGCGGCGGGTCTCAGCAGCCAGCCTTCTTTCGCCTCGCCTGATTCCGCAGGAGGCCACTCGCTATTTTGAGCACCACGGTTTGCTTCGCCCGGCGCCTCCAAGTCGTCCCTATTGGGGAGGGGTGGAACTCTTGTCCGACGACGCGGTTCTCCACTTCGGCGTTAGCGGCTGCACCGGAAGTGGGAAGACCATCGAGATCTTGCAACTCATTCAATCGGTGCTTACCGGACTGTTGCCTGACGAGGATCGCAGGGCGCTCATCTACGATGCCAAGCGCGATTTATATCCCTTCTTTCACGCACTCGGTCTCAGCCCACTCGTGTACAACCTCAACCCCTTTGATCGACGCGGGGTCGCTTGGGACCTCGCGCAGGACATCGTCTCTGCGGCGGAGATCGAGCAGTTTGCTTCGATCGTCATTCCGGCAAATCCCAACGAGCACAATCCCTTTTTCACGGATGCCTCGCGCATCCTGCTCCGCTGCGCCATTGTCGCCCTCCAAACTCAGTGCCCCGGCCAGTGGAGCCTCCGCGATGTCGTCTTGACCGTGTCTAACCCCGAGCGCCTTCGCAGTCTACTTTCTCTCAATGCTGAGACCAAGGAGATCGGTGAAAACTTCTTTCGAGCGCGCGAATTCCCCAGCGTCATGTCCACCATCGAAACCAAGGTGCGCCCTCTGCACGTCGTCGCCGCCCTGTGGGACAAAGCGCCCCGAAAGATCAGTCTCCAAAAGCATTGGCTCGAACGAGGCGCGATCATCCTGCTTCCTTATCACCCGTCCTATTCCTACGCGCTCGACCCAATCAACCGGGCCATTTTTCGTTACCTATCCGATGCCATGCTTGCCCTCCCTAAATCGGTGAGCCGACGCTCATGGGTGATCCTGGATGAAGTGCGCGAGGCCGGGAAGCTCGATGGCCTGCGAAAACTGCTCACGCAAGGCCGCGAGAAGGGCGTCTGCGTGGTGCTCGGTTTTCAGGACATCGATGGCATGCGCGAAGTGTACGGGAAAGAAGGCGCCAATGAGCTTTTGGGAGAATGCAACCACAAGACCTTTCTCCGGACAGACAATCCGGCGACGGCGGACTGGATGGTCAGTCACGTGAACAAAGCGCTCATTCGCTCACGCCAAATCGGGAAGGACCGCGACGGCAGACTCACCACCACCGACAGTCTCAAAATTGACGGCACCATGCTTGCCGCGGATTTCCTTGGCATTCCGGTCACGAGCGCCCAGTTCGGCCTCAAGAGCTTCCATCTTTCCTCGCGGATCCCCAAACCGTATTGGGCGCACCGGCCTCTCCAATCGATCCTGTCGCGATTGCCCGTGATTCGACGTGACATCCCGGGTGAAGATCCCCGACCCAAGGCAGATCAAGAGATGCGCCCCTGGTCCCCCGAAGACAGTGCGAGGCTTCGCCTGCCAAAGCTCGCGCCCGAGATGGTCTCGGCCGACGATGTCGTCGATTCTGAGCCGCCTTTACGCGCGTTCATGCCGACTCCACCAAGGCCTGAAAGCGAGTCCGCCGATGCGGCGGATAACCCGGCACCTGCGAGTTCGCTTTTATGGACCACCGGCCCTCTACGCCCCAAGAAGGTTAGCCGCTGGAATTGCTCTTAGCGACCTCGGTTCATCGCAAGCAAACGAATCGCCTCCTGAAGGCGCGCGCTTCGAAGCGACCACCTTCTAAGCGAATAGCGCAACGAGCGATTATGACAATTGTGGCATCAACGACTCCTATTGAGTTGATCGCAGCTGGGAATGGTGCAGAGAATTGTTGATACGCATTCATCCTCGTTTCCTATCTCCATTAGCAAGCGCCTCTGCCGCGAATCGGACGAAAGCTCGCTCGCGCGTGTTTTTCGTTTCGTGCCACACCTGGGACGGAATCGGTTTCAAAACAAAATCCCACAGATCGCGCCTCAAATCTTCCACCGACAGGACCTTGTGTTCTTTTGCCAGTCGCCAACCGATACAGAAATGCACGAACACCGTATTCAGGAACTCCTTCTCCGCGGTCGTAATCGGATTTGCGACTAGGTCCACCTCCGCCGAAAGGATCCGCCCCAACTCTGGCCGCCGGTGTAACTCACTCCAAAGCTCACGGTGCTGTTCCTCTAGTGCGAGCAGCGCCGTCATCCGGTGAGACTTCGAATCGCGGCGAATGGTGATCGCGGTGAACACCAAACTCGCCACGATGCCCACGCTTTGCACGACGTTGAACCAGTTGCTTTCTAAAAACGCGGGTAGATTACCCATCGCTTCCTTGTAACACAGATTGCGAAGCGAAGGGAGCCCCTGCTTCCTGCTTCAACTCTTCGCGTTTTCGTGCCGAGATTGGCGTGGACTTTTTTTCTGTGACCGCGGACGCAGTCACGACGATGCCAGGATTCTGGAGGTGTGGGAGAGCGTCACCGGTTATCCTCGAAACGTGAGTTGTTGAGCTTGCGCGAGAGGGCAAAGTGTTGTGGAAGTGGGGGATGAAAACGCCGAACGGGTTAATCGTG
>DLVS01000439.1 GCA_003445095.1 Verrucomicrobiales bacterium | reverse complement strand
TGGGGAACTCATCCAATCACGTGAGTTTGACAACACGTCAGTGGCGTCGGTGTCAGTACTCGGCGACAGAACCTTTCTTATGGGAGGGTACGACGTTCTATCGACAGAGCCACGCCTTGGAAGAGCGGCTGCTGTGTGGTTGCGAAGCGATGGCAGCGAATATCAAAGAGCCGGATTTCACGGCCAGCCCACATGGGGAGCAGGCGAGTCGTTTTGGGATGCAAAACCCCGCGCTAACGGAGGCTATTTGTTGACTGGCGGCTCTTCCACCAAGTCTGGGGACGACAAAAGTTCGCCGCACTACGGAGCCCTAGACGGATGGGTAGTCGCGGTCGACGCACATGGAGCCAAGGAATGGGACCGGAGCTATGGAGGCGTGGATCAGGACTTATTGCAGTGGGGGTTCGAACTACCTGACAAAACTCTCGTGTTCGCCGGTTACACTCAGTCCACAGGTCATGGGAGCACCGTACCTAGCCCAAGCGGCCTCTACTACCAATGGATTATTGCGACCGATGAGTTTGGAACAATCAAGTGGCAGCAGCGTCTACTCGGATTGATGTTTAGCTGCATTCGCACGCGCAAGCACGACTTCATTCTGGGTTCCCAATCGATGCTCACGAAAGTGAATGGGGACGGAACGATCGCGTGGTCAAGGGATTTGCGTGGGCCACAGTACGTCATCGTTTCCTCGATTGCTGAGATTGGCGATAGCCGGATCCTCGCTGCCGTTGAGTCAACCGACAGCGTCCACCCTGCGTACCGGGATCTTCGATGCTTCGATGAATCTGGGAATCTCCTTTGGCAAACGGCCCGAGAACCTGGGTTTCTGCCAACCACTGGTCCCTTGATCTACGTGGATAATCAGGATTCAACCATATTGGCGATCTCACTAGAGGACCGGCAGTTTAGGTTGACGAAGATGGCTGGGGATACAGTGTCACCATGGTCGGAAGGAGTAGCCTGTTTCGCCCTACCTGAATTCAGACCTGAGTCATATGGCGGCAATGTGTTCACGCTGGTGGGCCAGTCCGGCAAGCAATACGTCATTGAAAGGTCGCCCAATCTCAGTAATTGGACCCCCTACTCAACCAACGTGGTCGGCTCTCAAGATGTAAAATTCATCGCGCCACCAAGAGCGCTCGGGGACCAGTCATTCTTTCGAGCCGTACTCGTCGGCGAAGACTGACTAGAAGACGGCACCAAAAAACTACTGCGTCTCCCGGCCGCTCACGAATCTGTCCAGTAGGCACAGCGCCGACGCAACTAGCGGGCCAGCAGTAGGCTCCTTTGAGAGCAAAACCTCGAAAATTCAGGCGTGAATAGAGGCTAGGAACCAGGCAGGAGACGAGTCGAGGAGACTCCATCTTACTCCCGTCGCCACGCGCCGCTTCGATTAGGTGGAGTCTCGTTACCTCGCCTCCTACGGTCCATTGATTGAGAGGCTCCAATTCCAAGATCGGAAGTGAATCGGGACCGTGAACCCGTTCGGCCCGGATCGCGAGTGGCTCTACGTCTTCAGTAGCGACCAGGCGTACCGACGGAAAACCTTGACCCAGGGCACTGTGGTTCCATAGGCGATTACTGCGTATCTGGGGCGAAGGTTATCGGAACGCGGCCTTTGGATGAGTTGGGGTGACCACTATTCTCGAACGGATTTGAGCTCGGCGAACAGCCAAGCGCGGGCATAGGTCCACCAACGTTTCGCAGTGGCCTCGGAGACGTTCATGACCTGAGCGGCTTGACTCAAGGTAAGGCCAGCGAAGTAACGGAGTTTCACCAGCTCCGCCTTGGTGGAGTCCTGGGCGACAAAACGTTCTAAGGCCTCGTGGAGCGCCAGCAACCGTTCGTCATCCATGGGCGTGACGATCTCGCCCTCGTCCAAATCCACGTGCTCGAGGCCAGATCCCCGCCGTTGCGCCTGTCGGCGTCGCGCTCGGTCCACGAGGATTCGGCGCATCGCCTCGGCGGCGGCGGCGAAAAAGTGCGCCCGATTTTGCCAGTGCGCTGGTGCGTCTGCGCCCAGCCGCAGCCAGACTTCGTGAACCAGGGCCGTCGGCTGAAGTGTGTTGCCTAGAGCCTCGCGCGCCATTTTTTGGGCCGCGAGCGAACGAAGCTCGTCATAAACCAACGGCAGCAATTCCGCAGTGGCCCGGGGATCGCCGGCGGCCGCGGATTCCAGAACTTCGGTAATGTGGCTCATTGTTTGAGATTCATGGTGGGGCGCCGTGCGGGCCACTCTGCCGCTCTGAGAGTCGAGTCCGAATGAGGCACGGGGAGATCGGGACCGCTTTCTTTACCACGAACGGCTCACGGCTTAACGAACGCCGCATCGTTGAGCAGCGCTTTAGCCTCTTTATAGACCAACCAGCAGATCAGCCGGTCGCATCGAGTCGGTTGGCCACGATCAAGGGGTTTGCTGACATCATCAGGGAACGGAGGCATTTGCGCCTCCACTTGGCGCCAGAGTTTTCGCGCCTCCTCAAGGCGGCCTTGCTTGAAGAGACTCATGGCTCGGAAAAGACGGGCGGTTTCCTGAATCTCGAGACGAAACCGCCCTGACAATAACTTCTGCGCCAGTTGCTCGGTGACCAGCAGCGTTTGTTCGGCCGCAGCATATTGGCCATTCCGATATTCCGCCATGCCGAGACCCTCGTGAAAACACGGCAACGTCCAATCAGTTTTCCCGGCCCCCACCCCCTGTCGGGCAAGATCCAGCGCTCTAGCCAAGCGGGCCGGATCATTGGACGGACGCAGGCAATAGGCCTTGGCGGCCCGATGGGCGGTGTTGACTGGGTCGGTTCCCTTGTTTTGTTCAGCTTCGCGGAGCAGACGACAGCGAGTGGCCTCGTAGTCCGCTTCGGTACCGGACCACGCCTGCCAGGTGGCGAGCGTCAGGGACGCGAACGTCCCAACAGAATCACTCGACGCTGGTTCCGACGCCTTCGCTAGCATAGCGATTGCCTCCTGCTGTCGGCCGTCGGCAAAATAGATATTCGCCAAGCCTTCCGCCGCTAAACGGCTTTCGTCATCCGCGGGACCGAGCGCTTTGTTACTTATCGCCAACTGCTCCTGAAATAACGTCTCAGCCTCATCCCCGCGGCCGGCGGCACTGTAGCAAGTGGCCAATCTCGTCGTCGCGTTGATCGTACTGGGATGCTCCAGGCCGAAGACTCGACGACACAGCGCCACTTGTTCTTGCCGGAGCCGGATCGCCTCAGGCCATCG
>DLVS01000456.1 GCA_003445095.1 Verrucomicrobiales bacterium | reverse complement strand
GTGCGCGCCGCGCGCGATGCCGACGCCCGTCAGGGACCGATCGCAGAAACCGCGCCCGGAACCCGTCTGACTTCTTGGAAAACAACTGACGGCTATGTGATTCGGGCGGCCGTTCCGTTCTCGGAAATTGGGATCGACCCTTCGAAAGGACAGCGCCGCTTCGGCTTCAACGTGCTGATTTACGACGGTGACAAAGCGGACGCTGCGGTAGGCGAGAACATCAATCGCTCGCGGCTTGCGTGGGCTCCGCGTTCGGGAGTCCAAGGAAGACCGGAGGACTGGGGCCGCGCCGATCTGCGGTAATCGACGTAAACGGTCCCGCTGACATCACTCGACCCCGCCAGGCCATTTGAGTTATCCTCAAAATCGATAAGCAAACCTGTAGCCCGGGCCAAAAAGCGAAAATCGACACCCGCATTGGGTTGGCTGGATGTGGCCGCGGTTCGACGCGCGAAGGGAAAAGCCCGGGCGCGCGACCTGGCCCTCCGCACCCCGCAGGCGAAAGCGGCGGCCCAGCGCAGGAATAGTTGGTTTCCCTTTGATGGTCGGCCTCGCGCGGTGTCGTCGCTCGGAGATCTCAGTCTGTGACTAGTTGCGGCCCTTTTACGCCTGAAGAGATTCGTCCAGTATTGGGAGCGTTGACGGAGGCGGGGTGCGTCATTATTGGCGGACAAGCCGTGAACCTGTGGAGTTCGGTATGCGAGCGGATTGACCAAGAGCCCTGGAGTAGCGGACGCCCCTATACGAGTTTTGATGCCGACGCGTTCGCCGACTCCGCTGGCTGGCGGACCTTCAGTCAAAGTCACCAAAGCGCCGCAAGCGTTGAGCCGTCACGTTAGTTTTCGGGGGGCGGTCGATTCTACCCGGAAGCTCAACTCCGCTTACGGGACGACCAAACGGTAATAGCGGGCGTAGGTGCTGGCGTCGGCAGGCAGGCGATACTGAAAAACGGCGCCGTCGGCGGTCAGCACCGGGCTCACCACGACCCATTCGGTCGGCAGTTCCGGGAAGAACGGACCGGTGGCCACCACGCGATAACGCCTTCCAGGCACCGATGGCCACGACAGCGTGAGCGATTCCCCTGATTCCTCTCTCAGGGCCACCGAGAACCACGAACCGGGATCCTTCGGCAGCGTTCCAGCCACAAACTCGTTGGCATTGGACGACTGGTCCTGATCAAAATCATCGGCGCCCGATTGGCTCAAGTCACCGAAGTTGAGTTGCTCCCAGGCGTCATCCAGACCGTCGGCATCCACGTCCGCGGGAATCGTGAGCCGAAGAACGTCGGGCGCGGAATTGAAGTCGCCGGAGACCAAGTCCGCGGCAAACGAATGTGCCCAAATCTCACTTGAATCAGCGCCAAAGCGGCCCCGATAGGAGCGCGCACTCCAAGGGGCACCGCCAGTCAAAGTGCGACAAACCAGTCGAGTTGTCCGAGCCACTCGATCGTATACGAAAATGTCAGGCTCCCGATTGTCATCGTCCGGGACCAGGTCGCTGGCCGCGCTGCGAAACACCACGTATCGATCATCTCCACTGAACGAAGGTTGGTCGGAATCGCCATTGCTCGAGCCACCCAGGTAGCTGGACGAAATCGCCTCTTCGGTGCCTGTGTTCAAGTCCCGGAGGTAGACCCGGAATCCTAGATTTCCGTCCACCGGCGTCGAACTAGTCCCTGCCGGAACGCCCGAATAAACCAGCCAATTTCCGTCGGTACTCACGACGCCGTCCTTCGCCCGGCGCTTGGGAGCCGGATCGTTGGGCAGAGATTCAGGCGAATAAGAGTCATCCGAGTTTCGCCGAAACGGTCGCGGCCCGCCCGTTGGCCCAAAGATCAAGACTCGATCTCCGGTGGCGCCCAAAAGGATTCTGGCAGCCCCAAGCTCTGGTTGTGGAGGAGTTGTCAGCACGCCTGATTCGACGGTGTAAACCATGGCGCGGCCCAAGTGGATGAAAGCAATCGTGGAACCGTCCCGGCTCATGGTGAGCGCCGTCGACACTTGGCTCGCGGTTCTCAAAATCGTGATATTCTCGGACGCCATGTCCCGAAACATTAGCCGCAGGTTGATCGGTTCCCGACGGAGCCAGGCAAACCGCTGCCCATCCGCGCTCATGGCGAACTCCGACACGCTCCCCGGTTCCGTCGTCCCGACCGCCGCCCAGGACACCAGGGTGGTCGTCCCACTGGTCAAGTCTCGACGGAAGACATCCGGCCGGCCGTTAGTGTCTCCCACGACGAGGTTGGTGGCGGAACTCACGAAGGCCGCAAACCGACCATCCGCGCTAATTATCGGTTGCCCCGAAGTACCGTTGCCACTTCCAGCTTCATCGCGATCCATACTCACGAGGTGCAATTGCCCCGTCTGCCGATCACGATGAAACACATCGCCTGAGCCGTTTTCGTCCCCAGCGACCAGATCGTCAGCGAGGCTCGTGAATACGACGTGTCGTCCGTCGGCACTGAACGCGTGGTCACCTAGGGCCGAAGGACCGGAGCCGGTATGTGGCCGGGCTGCTTCCGCACGTGGCGTCAGGAGAGCCGCGGCTCCGCTGTCAACTTGGCGAAGGAACAAATCACTCGCTTGGTTTAAGTCCGACTCCACCAAACCCGCGACGGAAGACTCGAAGATCACCGCGCGTCCGTCGGGTGACAGCAAGGCATTCTGCGCCTCGGCGTCCTCATCGGTGGCCAAGATGTCCTGGCCGGTCGCCAGGGTTCGCAGGAAAAAGCGGGAACTATTCCCCGACAACCCGGAGACCAAATTGGTGTCGGTGCTCGAATAGAGCAGCCGGCTCCCATCGTCCGAAAGATCGAGGGGCGTTCCGAGGAACGCCTTCGAGGTGCCATTGACCAGAGTCGTCTGTAACTGCAAGCCGGTGCTTGGAGTCCACACGAACAAACCATTGGTGTAGCTTGGAGCGAGCGTCCCCTGACGAATCAGAAAGGCGATGGCCGGACTTCGGGCGGCGGTAGCCAACGTCACGGTGGTTCCACGACTCAATTGCAGGTCGGGCGTTAGCGGTTCGGCGGTTCCCCCATCCAAGTCGAAGCGATAGACGCCGAAACCTAGGCCAGCCCCGGCAGTGGTTGGCACCAACCCGACCACCAAGTGACGGCCATCAGCGCTGAAGGAACACGCCGCCACTGGATATCCCTCCGTTACCGAAGGAAGCTGCGCGTTGGTGATTCGTACTTGCGTGAGGTTCGTGGGACTAAGATTTCCTCGACCGAACTGATACACGTACAACTGGAGTGGGCGGGCCGAGCCCCCGACACGCCGAACCAGATCAGGGATTGAACTTGCGAAGGCGAGGCGGTTTCCGTCGTCGGAGAATTGCGGGGCAAATGTCCGAGCTGATGGAGGCGCGATGCCGTTGATGGGTTGCGTGAGCCAGGTAGTTATTCCGGTCTCTCGTTCGAACACGAAGAGCTCGCGGCCGTGGACAAAGGCCACCCGGCGCCCTTCCCCATCAATCGCGGGTGGCGTCGCCATTACCGGTAAGTTGCTCTGCGGAGGATTGCCAGGGGTCACGACGGTGCTAATCCGCTGCGTGGTGCCCTCGATTCGATCCCGAAGGAAATAGTCCACTGCGCCACTTTGGTCATCCGACGTCAGATCACTAGCCAGGCTTTCGAAAACGACGAATCGTCCATCACCTGAAATGGCGCCCTGATAGGTGTCGCCATTACCCCCATTTTGCCCGTTTGGAGTCACACTTACCAGCGCCACCGTTCCCGACGCCAGGTCTCTGACATATAGGTCTAGAATCGATCCGTTGTGGCAATTGGTCACCAAATCATCGGCCGCACTGGTGAACAATACGAATCGACCGTTGGCGCTGACCATGGCCCCGCCTGAATCGCCATTGGCAGTACTCGACACTGCTAGTAACGGCTCGCGGACGGCAATGGGTTCGATCCCATCCGCCTTCAGCCCATGAACGCCGGCCAACGGGAGACCCCAGGCGGCCAGAACCAGAATCCGATTCCTCCAGAGGTGCGCTTTCATGGCTTTTTCACCGACGTTCGCTCAAAAACCCACCGGAAATCCGGGTCGGTTGGCGAGACAGTGACTATAGGAAAGATAAATCGGACTGGGATTATGGTCCTTTCGCTGACCCAGCGATGGGTTTCCACGTGTGCGTCGGCCATCGCAAAGTTGGCCGATCGGTCATGGAACGAGGCGGGTAGATCAGCCCAGGTTGGGCCACCGAGACTCGTGATGAAGACCGGGTCGTTGATACTGTCCGGGTGCTCTTCAACGAACACAAAAAACTTCGAAGTTTCGGGCACGTCGGTGAACCGTTCGAACCGGCGGAGGTTGGTAATATCCTGCGGCACCGGCCCAAACTGATAGTTCATCGAATAGCTGCGCACGCGTGCCGACCATCCTCGGGCCACCTGAGGAGCGCTAAGATAACGATCACTCGGGCAGTGAAACACTCGTGGGTTGCGTCCGACGTAAGGCACGAAGGCCGGAACCTGTACGTTAGCCTGATTCGCTGACTGGCCCGAAGTTGCCCAGTCAAGCCAGCCGGTTGCCCAATACTCTCCGTCTGCGGCCGACTGGGCTCCGGCCCCTTCGGGACTACCTACGAAGCGGTCGCCATGGTCCAAAGCGTATGCCTGCCACGCCTGGGCGAGGTGACGCAAATTGGACCGACAGACAACGTTCTCGTTGGTCTGACGGGTACCGGCGCCGGCACTCAAAAACAGTCCTGCCAGCAGGAGGACCGTGGTCAAGACCGCTAACGCTTCAGTGCGAGTAAAGCCCGCCTCCTTTCGGCGTCGTGCGAGTAAGTGCATTTTGAGTAAGGGTTGCCCAACGCTAACGAAAAGGTGATCTCGAACCTACTTCCGCGCTTTCTTCTTGGTCCCGCGCCCTTTGAAGGTGAGTTCGGCAATCCCTGATTTGTCGAGTTCACCCAAGCCCAACTTCGTCATTTTGCGGAACTGGCTCAGCGTGGCCTTTGCCAACGGCAAATTGAGTTTCGCCTTCTGTCCAAGCGCGTAAGCGATGCCGCTGTCCTTGGCCGCGTGCGCCGCGCTAAAGAAACAGGAGTGCTCGCGGTTGACCATATCCTCGCCGTCCGTCACCAGAACCCGGCTGTTCGCGCCCGTTTGCGAAAAGACTTCCATCAACGTCTTGAGGTCGAGCCCGAGCGCGGACCCCAACCCCAAACCTTCGGCCAAGCCGGCGGTGTTAATATTCATCACCATGTTGACGAGAGCCTTTACTTGGGCCGCCTGGCCAGCCTTGCCAATGTAGCGGAGGAGCTTGCCGTCATCGGACAGTTGGGTGAGCAGCGGCTTGACCCGCTCATAAACCGCCGGTTTGCCGCCAACCATGAGGTATAGGGTTCCGCTGCGGGCCTGATTGATGCTGGACGCCATGCAGGCCTCAAGCGAATCGGCACCCGCCTTGTTGGCACGTTTCTCCACCTCGACATGAGTCGACGGCGAGACGGTCGCACAATTGATGAAGACTCGGCCTTTGGCACCCGACAACAGGCTATCACCCCGCTTGGCAAACACGGCGTCCATCGCTCGGTCGTCAGTCACGACCGTGACGATCACCTCCGCGGTCGCAGTTACCTCGGCGAGTTTCCTTGGACTCGCGCAGCCCAGTTCGCGCGCGAGGGCTTCGGCGACCTCGGGTCGGGAATCGTACACTGCCGACACGTTAGCGCCGCAGTCCTTGAGCCGCCGGGCCATATTCGCGCCCATCCGACCGACACCGACAAAAGCAATTCGATCACTCATGGATAAATAGGAATTAAGTGGTGCGGAAGATTCTACCGAAGGTCCGCAGCGGATGCACGTCCGTTTGCGAAGTTCGGGGACGACGGGGCGCATCCGGCACCGCTCCCAGAGTGGGACAGCCGCCCCCGGCTGTCGGAGTGCTGCGGGCGCCCCCGCCCGCAGCATGACAGGCGAGGGCGCCGGCACGACCCAACACCGGCGAGGGCGCCGGTGCCACTGCTGCGAAGGCAGTACCGGGATGCGCCCGGCTGATTAGGGTGATCGGGTCACTCCTGCGGAACAGGCCGCTTCCCAGCTATGCTCAAACGGCGCAGACTCCACTCGCCCGCATGAACCGACGGCGTTTCATAACTTCGACTGCTGTTGCCGGCGCTACGTTAGCTGCCGGTTGTGCTACTTCTTCGCTGCGATTTGGCGGGATCGTGGATACGCACACGCACTTTTACGATCCCGGGCGGCCGGAAGGAGTCCCCTGGCCTCCAGCCGACGATCCGGTTTTGTCGCGAACCGTGTTGCCCGCGGAATTCGAGTCCCTCGCGAAGCCTTTCGGCGTGATTGGCACGGTCGTGGTCGAAGCCAGTCCGTGGGTGGAGGACAATCAATGGCTCCTGGAGCTAGCGGATCAAAACCCATTCCTGCTGGGAATCGTGGGCAACCTCAAGCCAGGGACACCCGATTTCAAAACTCAGTTGCGACGCTTCGTCCAGAATCGGCGCTTCTGCGGAATTCGGGTTGGCGGCGATACTCTCGAAGCTGCGTTAGCGGGTGGTGCGGCGCAAAACGACCTCCGCCAACTCGCCGATTCAAACCTATCCCTCGATTTGCTCATTGGCCCCGAGCAACTTCCCGGAGCCGCTCAACTCGGAAACGCGATTCCTGATTTGCGGATCATCGTGGACCACTGCGCCAACGTGCCCGTGGGCTCACCGCCTCCTAACCTCTGGATTGCCGGATTGTCCGCCTGCCACTACGCACCCAACGTCTCGATGAAAGTCAGCGGACTCGTCGAAGGCACCGGGCGGCGCGGGGGACAGGCTCCTACTGATTTGGCGTATTACCGGTCGGTGCTGGACTCGCTCTGGGCGACGTTTGGAGAGGATCGATTGATTTATGGGAGCAACTGGCCGGTCTGCCTGCACTTCGCCAGTTACGCCACGGTGCTCGCCATCGTGGAAGAATACTTCACGGCGAAAAGCGAGCGGTCCGCCGCGAAGTATTTTCGGCGCAACGCCGCGCGGGTGTACCAGTACATCGGGCCGTGAAGTAAAGCGTTTCAACCCAATTCGGGAAATGTGACCCCAGTGAAAACATCGAACGCACGGAAGGGTTGGTCCTGGGTGGCAGGAATGATCGGTCTATCCTTGCCTCTGGTCGCTGCCCAACCCGCTCGAAAGACTCCCTGGACCGGCTCCCACATCGTCGGCTCACCAGAACCTCCTCCCCTCGCTCGGATCGAGCGCGCCTTCCCCAAGCTTACCTTTTCGAACCTCACCGATTTCGCCTTCGAGCCGACTTCTCAACGCTGGTTCGTTGGACAACTGGATGGCCGCTTCCTGTCGTTTCCGAATCGCTCGGACGTTGCTCTCGCCGACTCGGCCGGCGACCTCCGTGCCGGGTTCCCGAAGCTGAGCCAGTTCCTCACCTTTGCGTTCCATCCAGGATTCGCCACGAATCGTCTCGTTTTTCTGCACGTGTCGGTTGAAGAGGGCACCAATACTGTGGCGCGTCTTCTCAAAGCTCCGTTGACCGAGACGACACCGCCTCGCCTGGACACCGCGCGCCTCGTGGAAATCTTGCGCTGGCCGGCCGGGGGTCATGACGGGTGCTGCCTCCGATTTGGGCCAGACGGCATGCTGTATGTCTCGATCGGGGACGTGGGGCCACCTGAACCGCCCGACCCACGTCGCACTGGGCAAGATGTCACTGACCTGCTGGCGAGCGTCCTTCGTCTTGATGTGGACCACGCGGATGTCGGCCGATCCTATCGCGTGCCCGCAGACAATCCTTTGGTAAATGTGCGAGGGGCGCGTCCGGAGGTTTGGGCCTTTGGCTTCCGCAATCCGTGGCGAATGGGTTTTGGTCCGCACGGCGAGCTGTGGGTGGCCGATGTCGGCTGGGAATTATGGGAGTGCATTCATCGCGTTACCGCCGGATATAACGCCGGATGGTCCCTGGTCGAGGGTCCCAATCCGGCGGTCCGAAGCGATGTAACGCTCGGCCCAGGGCCGATTCATAAACCCGCGGCGGCTCATCCCCACAGCGAAGCAGCCAGTATTACCGGAGGTATCATCGTGCGCGACCCAGCGCTCGCGTCGTGGCTCGGCGACTTCGTTTATGGCGATTGGGAGACCGGTAAGATTTGGGCCCTGCGCGATTCGCCGGACGCCAAGCCGGTCGAATTGGCCGACACGGCCATTCGCGTCGTCAGCTTCGCCGAAGGTCCCGCGCGCGAAGTGTTGCTCTCGGATCATCAAGATCAGGGCGGACTTTATCGGTTGATGCCCAATCAAACGGACGCCACCACCAATTCGTTTCCCAAAACGCTGAGTGCCACCGGCCTCTTCGCGGATATTTCCGTTCAGCGGCCCGTGGCGGGCGTCGAGCCTTACCAAATTGCCGCGGAAATGTGGTCCGACGGGGCCACCGCGGAGCGCTGGGTCGCGATTCCCGACCGTGGAGTTGTCCAAGCCGTGTGGAGTGACGATCCCAATAATCGGAAGTGGAATTTCCCGACGGATAGCGTTCTGGTGAAAACGTATTCG
>DLVS01000362.1 GCA_003445095.1 Verrucomicrobiales bacterium | reverse complement strand
TCAAATAAGCTCGACGCTGCGGCGCCGCGTTCGATTTGAGCGGAAAAATCGGAATCAGAGGAACGCACCAGGCGCATGGAACGGCCACATTAAGAACCAACTCATTGAAGTCAAAGCCACCTGGCGCATTGGGGATTCATCCGGGACGCAGAGTTTTCCGACGCCACGAGTTATCCAACTGGTACCTCGCCCGCCGCGATGCTTGGCCCGATTTCGCCGCTGGCCTGGACGCTTCAAGTCAGGCTGCTCGGTTTTATCCATGCGAGGGCGCTCGAAAACCACCCAATCGCACTTGGCATTATCCCTGCGAACCCTCTGGCGTGGAAAGAGCACCGACCAACGTTCTGCGCTGGACGATGCTACCCGCCGTACGGGTCATCATGGCCCGGACAAGCTTCCTACCTTCCACCCCGAACACGGTTGGCGAACAGGTCGGCCGTGCATCCTCATGACATCCCTGGCCCGGCGGTCCCCCTTCCCACGGACCGCCGGGTTTTCTCCTTCGTAAAGTAAGTCTAGCGGTACGGCGGCGACCTGCCGGGGGTAGCCAGGGAGGTGGAGAGAGTTCCTCAAGCTGGCCCTTTCCCATGCTGTTGGTGGACAGGATGAGTCACGGCATGTTCATCGACCGTCCGACATATGCATGCCTAAGCGGGAGCTCACGCCACCGCATCCCCAGGGCAATCTCCGGCTTTGACGCGTTCCATCGGTCCTCGCAGGCTGACCCCATGATGCGCCGCGTTGGCCTCTTGGCCTTGGGCACTGCTCTCGCCATGTCCGAACTGTCCGCTGCTGACACCATCCCGATCAACGAGGATGAGTCTAAAGTGCCGCCGTACACTCTGCCGGACCCGTTGCTCACCACCCAAGGTCAACGGGTTAACACCGCCAAAGCCTGGGAACGCCAACGCCGACCCGAAGTGCTCGAACTTTTTCGCGGCCATGTTTACGGCCGGAATCCGCCGGCCCTCGCTCGCCCCGCGGCGATCGTGACTTCGATGGACGCCCGCGCGCTGAAAGGCGTCGCGACCCGAAAACGAGTCCGGGTCCCCTTGACCAAAGATCCGCAAGGACCGGCGATGGATTTGCTCCTCTACCTGCCTAACCATGTCTCGGGCCCGGTGCCGGTTTTCTTGGGACTCAATTTCAAAGGTAACCATACCGTTTCTGCCGAGCCCGAGATCCCCCTCCCAACCGGCTGGGTTCCTAACGACGCTAAGATCGGTCTGACTAACAATGTAGCCTCTGAACGATCCCGTGGATCCGACGTCAGCAGTTGGCCCATCGAACGAATCATTGAGCGCGGTTATGGCATCGGCACGGTGTATTACGGGGACATTGAACCGGATCACCCCGCCGGATGGAAAGGCGGTCTGCGGGGCGCCGTCGCATCAGGAGGAACCAACCATGTCTTTGCGCCAGACGAGTGGGGCGCGATTGGCGCGTGGGCTTGGGGACTCAGTCGCGCCCTCGATTACCTCGAAACCGACCCAGCCGTGGACGCGAAGCGGGTGGCAGTGATCGGGCATTCTCGCTTGGGGAAGACGGCACTTTGGGCCGGCGCGCAGGACGAGCGATTCGCGCTGGTGATTTCCAACAACTCGGGCGAAGGCGGGGCCGCTCTGGCACGCCGCTGGTTTGGTGAAACGGTATGGCGTATCAATACCAGTTTCCCGCATTGGTTCTGCGGGCGTTTCAAAGACTATAACCAAAACGTGCCGGCACTGCCCGTGGACCAGCACGAACTGGTCGCGCTGATGGCGCCACGGCCGGTGTACGTGGCCAGTGCAGAGGACGACCGTTGGGCCGATCCGCGTGGCGAGTTCCTCAGCGCTCTGAATGCCGAACCGGTTTATGCGTTGTTTGGAAAGCCGGGCTTGGGTGTGACTGATTGGCCGCCGGTCAACAAACCCGTCGGTGGCGTAATCGGCTACCATCTTCGAACAGGGAAACACGAGCTGAATGCGTACGACTGGGAACAATACCTCAACTTTGCCGACCGGAACCTGAAGCCGGCAGGAAGATGACCCTCCATCTCCTAGACCCAGATGGTCCGCAAACGGTTTTGAGTTGGTGACGCCGGAGAGGCCCTGTCATTTTGACGCCACTTTATGTGGCTAGTCTATGCTCTGGGCGCGGCGGTTTTGTGGGGGATCAATTATTCGGCTAGCGGCCGCGTCATCAATCGAGGTGTTTCACCTGCCACGCTATTCTTCCTCGACACGATCTTGGCCCTACTGGTGATCGGGGGTGTCGTGATCCTCACCGGAAAGGGTCGGGCCAGCATCGGAGAACTCCGCCAGTTGGGCGGCGATTGGGGTTGGTTAGTGGCGGCGATGGTTTGCTCAACGGTCGGGGGTCTCTTGGTGCTCCTGGCCATCGAGCACAAAAATGCGACGCTCGCCTCGTTGATTGAAATCTCCTATCCGCTGTTCGTGGCGCTGTTCGCCTGGCTGTTTTTCCGCGAGTCTCAGCTCAACTGGCCCACCGTCGCCGGCGGCCTCCTGATCATGATCGGCGTCGGAATCGTTTACGTCGGCAACCGAACCTGAGGGTTGAGCTTCCCCGAAACACTTCGGCAACCCATCAAACGGTAAGGAGGGCGCGCTCCACCATCCGCCGCAGCGTCACCACGAACGGCCGCGCCTCCCTCGCCGCGCTCTACGAAATTCGTGGGAATACTTTGCGCGCCTCCGTCTGCTCCAGTTGCCCTCGTGTCACACCGAGCTGTGCGTTCACCTGAAGTTCCTGCCACAACTGACGGCCACTCAATTCTCCCCGCAACAGCGCGCGATATCGGGCGACGGTCTTCATGACGTCCTCGGCGGTCTCGTTGACAAATTCAACCCGGAACGCCCGCAGCCCCAACGCCAAGAATTGCGCGGCGAATTCCGCACCGGTCTGAGCCCGCGCGTTGAACACGGTGTTGCGGCAGCCGGAGTCCGCTTTGAGCGGATGCTCCTGTCCCACCCGGTCGCGGAGGCGAACGTCGTGTCGATCACAGGGTCGGCCGCAGTTCGTGAAGTCGGTGCCAGAACTAAGAAACGCACAGAAGACGCAATGCTCCATATGAAACATGGGCATATGTTGGTGGAGCGTTAGCTCAAACCACGAAGGAGGCGCCGCCCGCAACAGCGCCTCGACTTGCGCCACGTTCAAGTCGTAGCTAATCGTGACGCGTTCGAGCCTGTAGCGCTTGAGCAGATATTCCGCAGACAACGGATTAGCGACGTTTAGCGAGAAATCGCCGCGGCATCGGCAATCGGCGAAGAATTTCAGGTGATCGTAATTTCGGACCAAGTAGCCGTCGGCATTGGCACTTCTAACTTGCTTGAGAATCCATTCCTCGCCGGGCTTGGTGATCCGCGGCGAGGCGAGGAAGATTTGAGATTCGGAATTTGAGATTAAAGATTCGCAGCCGCGGGCGGAGTGGAATCTCCTCACCGCCTCACCGTATTTCTTCGGGTCCTCGAAATCGCAATACACGGTGGTTACACCGCAACGGAGCGCAGCCTCGAGCTGGTCGAACGAGCGAACCAACACAATGAGCTCTGGCATCTCTGGAGCGACGACCGTGCCTTCATCAGAATCAAAACTCAGGGAGGTACCTCGACTCTCTGGGGGGATCATTTTCCACCGCTTCGGCTGGGCACGTTGCAACTCAATTTGCGCGACTGCCTCCCGGCGTAGGCGGTTCAATTCACTCACCGGCAAAATCACCGATCCTTCCAAATGATTTCGCAGCTCCCCGAGCGAAAACGGAGTGCCGCCCAACCGACCCAATTGCTCAGTCAATCGGGCCGAACTCAAAGGCTGCTGGTTGGCCAGCGTCAGGGGCACCGTCGATTCCAGTTGCACCACATGGCCCAGCTCGTCGCGGACAGTCATCGTTAGTGGTGATCCCGCGTGCCCACCAATGTCGAATGTCAGAGGTCGGGTAAACTTCGGCGAATCTCCGGAAAATGTTTTCTGTAGCTCACGGCCGAGTTGCGAATCGTCCGTCTTCCAAACTCGATCTCCGGGTCGAATCCGCTCGAATCGAACTGTGCCCGGCCCGAACGTCAACACGACCAAGTCGCGCGCAGCACTCACGGTGTACACGCGACCGCCTTCTTCCGGCTCGTCCGGCCGTCCGGCGTCGAAACCCACCCCGTCGCCGGGTTTCACCGGTCCCGCAGGATGAATGAAGACACGCGTCTGCTCGACTCGGGCTACCTTCCCGACCAAGACACCGCGCTTTTTCCCGAAGCGTGCGTGGGCCAGTTCTTGGTTGTTAATTCCCCGAAACCATCCGGGATAAAGTCCGCGAGAGAACGCCATCTCCAGTTCGTATCTCGTCGCAGCCGCGTCGTCTGAGCCTGCCGGCGATGTGGCTCCAGTTACAAGTCGGTCCAACGCCTTCCGGTACACCCGCGTGATGCTCGCTACATATTCGGGCGACTTCAGGCGACCTTCAATCTTGAGCGACGCAACGCCTGCGGCGGCCAGCTCCGGCAAAACTTCAAGTCCGGCGAGATCTTGCGGAGAAAGCAAATACCGGCGTTCTCCCAACTCGACCGTGCGTCCATTGGCGACTAGTTCGTACGGCATCCGGCAGGCTTGCGCGCATTCGCCACGGTTCGCGCTGCGCCCTCCCAATGCTTCGCTCGTGAGACATTGCCCCGAATAAGCGACGCAAAGTGCGCCGTGGACGAAGACTTCGAGAGGGAAAGAGCCCGCAGGAGAAATGTCCGTGGTTTGTGGTCTGTGGTCCGCGGCGATCGCTTGCTGGATCGCGTTGATTTCCTTGAGCGAGTTCTCGCGGGCCAGCACGGCGAGTTGGCAGCCGAGCTCTCTAACGAACTCGACCCCAGCCGCACTCGTGACCGTCATCTGCGTCGAAGCGTGGAT
>DLVS01000313.1 GCA_003445095.1 Verrucomicrobiales bacterium | reverse complement strand
GACATTTTTTACTACACGTGGAAGGAACGCCGTCTTCCGGCCAACGTGAAGCCGGAGTCCTCTAATCTGAAGAACAAAGAGGAACGCGACCGAATTGCGCGATTGTTCCAGAAAGGTTTGGGTGAAGTTGTCGGTTACGCCTTGCCGATCCGGCGTCTCAGTTCGGGTTGGCAGTCGGGCGCCTGGTTCCTCCGGGATGACGACACGCTTTGGCTCATTCCAGGAGATTCGCCCATGGGATTGCGCTTGCCCATCGACTCGATTCCGTGGGTGGCCGAAGGCGAGTACCCCTGGATTCGCCAGCCGGATCCGACTCAAAAGCTGCCGCCACTGCCGCGAGAGTTCGCCTTTCCTAAACCCGATGCTTCCGGCCAACGGTTCGTCCCCGGCCAGAGTTCCTCGATCCCGCCAGGTTTTGGTCCGGGCCAGCGGCCGCAACAACTCGCTCCGGGCGAGGAACAATGGCGAAAACAGTTTTCGCCCGAGGAAGACGCGACTCGGCGACCGAACGTTGGTGAAAGCGCGCCCTGGATCGTTCGCACTGCCATTTGTGTCGAACCGCGAGAGGGGCGCTTGCACGTGTTCATGCCGCCCGTTTCTACCACCGAAAACTATCTGGAACTTATCGCGGCAATTGAGTCGTCCGTTGCTGAAATGGGCGTGCCCGTGATCATCGAAGGTGAAACACCTCCCCGGGATTCTCGCCTGAACAAGCTAGCCGTGACTCCTGATCCCGGAGTGATCGAAGTGAACCTCCATCCGAGCCATAACTGGGAGGAGTTGGTGCATCGAACGACCGTTCTTTATGAAGAGGCGCGTCAAACTCGATTGGGCACCGAGAAATTCATGCTCGATGGGCGCCATACGGGAACTGGCGGCGGCAATCACATTATCCTCGGCGGCGAAACGCCGACTGACTCGCCGATTTTGCGTCGGCCGGATTTGCTGCGGTCGTTGCTAACTTATTGGCAGAATCATCCATCGTTAAGCTGGGTCTTTAGCGGCCTGTTTATCGGACCAACGAGTCAAGCGCCGCGGGTCGATGAAGCTCGCCACGATTCGCTGTACGAGCTGGACGTCGCGTTTCAGCAACTGCCCGGCGCGGGGCAGTGGACACCGCCTTGGCTCGCGGATCGCCTCTTCCGGAATCTACTGATTGACGCGACCGGCAACACTCATCGGTCTGAGTTTTGCATTGATAAACTGTATTCACCTGACTCAAGCAGTGGGCGGCTGGGACTGGTGGAAATGCGCGCCTTCGAGATGCCGCCGCATGCTCAGATGAGTCTCGCGCAACACCTGCTGCTCCGCGGCTTGGTGGCCAAGTTCTGGCAGAAGCCGTACACCAATGAGTTAGTTCGTTGGGGCACTGACCTGCACGATCGTTGGATGTTACCCCATTTTTGCGAGACCGACTTCAAAGACGTTGTCCAAGATTTGCGGGACGCCGGTTATCCGTTCGAGTTCGAATGGTTCGCGCCGCACTTCGAGTTTCGTTTTCCGCGCGTGGGGGATTTCGCTCAACGTGATTTGTTCGTTGAGTTGCGGACGGCCTTGGAACCGTGGCACGTGCTCGGCGAAGAACCGGGCGGTGGCGGAACGATTCGCTACGTGGATAGCTCCCTCGAACGGATGCAAGTCAAGGTGCGAGGTTTGGCCGGCGAACGATTCACCGTCACCTGCAATGGCCGTCGGCTGCCGTTGAATCCCACGGGAGTAAATACGGAGTCGGTGGCCGGCGTTCGCTATCGCGCTTGGCAGCCGCCGAATTGCTTGCAGCCGACCATTGCGGTTCATGCTCCGCTGGTGTTCGATGTGTATGACACGTGGAATGGGCGTTCCTTGGGTGGATGTACTTACCACGTCGCTCACCCTGGCGGACGCGGCTACGTCACCTTCCCGGTGAATGCGTATGAAGCCGAGAGCCGGCGTCTCTCCCGCTTCTTCCGCCACGGGGCGACGCAAAGCCGCTTTGTACCGCCGCCGGAACCCGCCCTACCGGACTTCCCCTTCACACTCGACCTCAGGACAGCTCCGGACCCAATACCACGCCGGTGAACCGAAATGTTTGGAAGACGTCGGCGAGGACGGACTTGCGAAGGGATTGCGGGATTTCCAGCGACAGGGCCTTATCGACTTATCGAGTTCGTGACCATCCCGCAACCGAGGCGGTCGCTTCACCGTTTCAACTGACTCACAATTGATGTGTCACTAATTTGGTCGTCCGCCGCTAGCAGGAAGGCCTTGCTAAGGATGACTGCAAGCAACCCGTCGCCCTCGAACGGGAGGAATACTTTGTTATCGCCAGCCGGCACCGACTGCTTCGGCACGATGCAGAGGTACTGGTCATTCGGCGTCATCAGGATGTTTCCCGAGCCGAGATGAATTTTGTAACTCCGCAGTTGCCCACGAACGACCAGGAACTTATCCGCGAACGAACATCGGTCGGCGATTTTAAGGCGCGGCACGAGGCGTTCGAGGATCGCTTTTCGCGTTTGCGCCGTGGCCGACAAATCGCCGAACGCGTAGCCCTGCCAGTAGTCACGGAAGCGTCCATCGGGTCCACCATCGTTCCAGGTTGGATCATTGCCGACACTCGCGACGCCGACAAACAGATCCACGTCGCGCATAATCTCGGAGAAGACCAATGGGGGAATCTGGTCGAGGGGGAGCGGCCCATTATCAGTTCCGACTTCCGCATTCCGCGTTCCGAGTTGGTAAAACCTTACCTGGTCCGTCGCCACGCGGAGAAACACGGCAGACTCGTTGGTGTCCGTCCCGTAGTTGTCGCCGATACCTTCGATCCAAAACTCGGCGCGCAGATTCCATTGCGACAACAGACGTGAGGCGGGCGGAAATTCGGCGTCCACCATCAGGCGCAACTTGTTCTTCCAACCGCGGGCCGCGCAGAGGGCATTGAACTGGTGTTGTCGCAGGATATGCGCGGCAAAGCGGTTTGAGTAAACCTGAGTATTCCGTTCCGCATCGGTGAGCACATACACCTCGCGGTGTGCCTGTTTGAAAGCCTGCTGGATTTTCTGCGACTCCAGCCACTCGCGCCACGCGATGACCTCTTCCACCTCCTTTCCAATAGGGTGCCACAACCGGACGATGGTCGCGTCGTTCAGCGGGACAGGCCGAAGATCGAGGTCAGCTAATTCGGAAGTCGGAATGCGGAACTCGGAATTGGCGGGACCTTGCTCTTCTCGACCATCGTGAGGCCGGAACATTCCGGTCGTGGTCTTTTCATCCGTCGTGAATTCCCAGATCAACCGACGCGCGATGACTCCGACGAGTGGATGATCCAAGTACCGCTCACGCCATACGGCCAGTGGCCAGGTCTTTTGCGCGAGGAACAAACCGTCGATCCGCTCCCGTTGCGCCGGAAGCATCTTCTGGATGTCTTTCGCCGCGGCCTGCAGCTCCTTCAATTCCTCTGCGTGGTCGGCTTTGACCGAGGCCGGCACCGATTTCTGCGGTTTGCCGTCTGCCTTGATCCAAGTGAGTTCTGTTGATCCGTCGCCCTCAACGGTGAGGCGTGCGGTGGATTCTCCCAGAGGTTCCTCCCGAATTCCCACGCCGGTTAGGCCGTAGGCCGGAACCTCCATTTCTTCCAAATCCTCGCGCGGCAGTCCGACGCGTTTAGCGGTCACCTCAAGCGCCTTCTCGATGACTTTCTGTGCGGTCCCGAACTTGACCTTCACCTTGAGTAACGCGAGTTGCCCGACACCCTCCATTCCCGGCATCATTCCCAGTGCTGCCACGCAAGCGTTGCCGATCTTGACCTCGCGCGGGCCTTTCAACGGAATCTTGCGGTAGGCACTCAAGGCCAGGGCCGTCAACGCGCGCGCCACTTCCGCGTCCTCCCGTAAGCCACAGATCCAGACTAATCCCTTGAGAATCTCGGCATGAGGTTCGATGAGGAGGAGGTTGGGATCTGGTTGGAGACCTTGATACCATTCTTCGATTCGTTGGGTGCGTGGTTTATCCACCAAAGGAAACCACACCAGCACCTCTCTCTTAAAGCGCGGCCAACTGAGCCGTTCCAAAATCTCGTCCGCGCGTTTGCGCCAGGGTTCGGAAGGAGTGCTGCCGGAAGTTTTCTGGCAGTGGGCAAGAAGCTGGAGCCAGTCAGCCTGCGCCTGCCGGGTCATCGCTCTTAGATCGACAATGGCCGCATCCGACCAGGCTTCACCGGGAAGGAGCGGAATCTTGGGTAAAGTACCTAACAGCTTCTGCAGTTGGCTAATGAACTTGTGACCGTCTTTCTCGTCGATGTCTTGCTTGATCTTGTTCGCCAACTCACGGATCGCCGCTGTCAATTCCGGTGCCGGCGGACGACCTGCCAAGTGATGCTCCAGATTCTGAAGCGTGCCATAAATCGGATACCACAAATGCGAGAGCCCCTGCACTGAACCGAGCCACTTCACCAACGCCGCCAGAGTTTCTTCGGAGAGAGGCAGCTTGCGTTTGAGCAGCAACCGGAGCAGCTCGATCAGAATCGAATGTGGATCTCGGAGTTTATCCCACCCCTCTTCGAGGTGAATATTGACATCGAAGTCGTGCCGAGCGCGGAACTCGGTGATGCGTTGTTCCAGCGGAATCAGTCGCGCAACGAGCGTGGCAACATAGCGCCCCTGCATTTCTCGGT
Source organism: Verrucomicrobiales bacterium (assembly GCA_003445095.1). Classification (GTDB taxonomy): domain Bacteria; phylum Verrucomicrobiota; class Verrucomicrobiia; order Limisphaerales; family UBA9464; genus UBA9464. The sequence goes on along the minus strand of DLVS01000313.1, from coordinate 3,881 downwards.
CGGCGCCCAGGATGACCCGTCCTGCTTTTTTCCTTTCGACTTTTAGGTCGGAAAAACTGGGCAAGTAACCGTCACCGTATTCCTTGAACAATTGCTCCAGCGTCCGGTGTTCTTTGAGCAATGGGTCGTCGGAGGTTGGCTTGAATCCATCGGCGATTGGCATGGTTATTTTGGAACAGATTGGCGGACAGCATCTCGGTCAGTGATTCAAATCGAATCCCGTGTCCTGGCCAAGAGGTGCTGAATGCGGTTGGCAGCTCGGCGAGTCGCTGCGTCAGGACTCCAGCCAAGACGGTCCGCCCATGAGAGGTTCTTTCCTAGGAGGAGCTCGCTGAAGTGGTTGGCGAGATGGCGAAGCGGTGGCGTCAATTCGTTGGTTGCCACGTGCCGTTCGAGAGCCCCCACCAACGAACCGATGAATTCGAACTGACTGGCAGAGACGATTTCGGCGTCGGCTAGGCGCCCAAACATCTCTTCCAGTTCGGGCGACGTAAACGGAAGTGCCTTCTTGAGCAACGACGACTGGAAGTAAACGCAGCCCCAGGGAAATCCCGTTTCCGTGAACCAATCGGCCACTCCGTTGCTTTTCCCCCGTTTGGCGAAATCGGTAACCCGGGCCAAGATTTCGCGCGCGACCGCGACTTGAACCGAGGGCGAAGCTTTAAGAATGGCTTGGGCGCTGGGAAACTTCTTCAGCGAGTTCAGATTGTACTCACGGCACCGAGTCCACGCTTGGCTTAGCGCATCCACTAGCACCGACGCTTGCGCTTCGACCGAATGATCTGCCATGTGACGGAACTGGGAGTCGGGGGTGGCGTTAGGTTGCGGCCAAATACTCCAATTCATTGGCCAGCTTCCGCATGCGAGCCTCCCTCGCTGCGCCAGACGTATCCGGCGACCGCAGGAACCGGACGACGGCCTGAACCTCTTCACCCAGCTTCGGCGAAACTCCGGCCGTCTTCTTATGGCTTTTGAGGAGTCGGGCCAACGAGCCGCCGATCCACCAATTCAAGCCGGCATCGTCCTGCGGCGATTGAGGTTTCTTTACCGCCCGGCGAATGATCGAAAGGAGGTGGACCAAATCGTCATCCGTCGTGGGCAATTTTTTGGCGCACAAAATTCGGAGAAAAACCTCGAGCAACCCTTCGAAATGTTGCGGCGTATCCTCAGCAAGGTATTTCAAACTCGTGTTGTAGGCGCGACTTCCCGGACGATTGCTTTCGCGAACCGACCAATGGGCGCGCTCGGCCGCCGCGCGGATAACCAGCACCATTTCCGGTCCCGGGAGAGCGCAGATCGTTTCGAACGACCGGAGCGCCTTTAACTGCTGCGGCTTCAGCCGAAAGGCCTCGAGCCCTTGTGCGTCGGCAAAGAACGCATCCATGTGCTCATGGGCTGACGCGAGTTCGGGCTCAATCGGCCCGGGAAACAGATCCAGACGCGCGGTCCTCATGTCGGGGAATCTCCGCTCACCCTCCCACCAGTGGTACCAGCTTCACGAACGCAACTTCCGTGTCGGCTTTTACCTCGAACTCTTCATCAAGCGTTACCGCCTGATGATCGCCCACGAGCACGAAAAAACCATTGCGCTCAAAGGCCTCACAGGCGCGGCGGAACTGTTCCTCCCAATCCAACACACGCGGTTTCGAAAACTTGAAGCCGTTGAGCGTTTGCTCGGTGTTCGTCGGCTGCACGAGTCCGCGGAAGACATGTCCGGCGGGATTCGCCGCGGTGCTGGCGGCGGCGCGGTTGTGATCCTGCACTTCCTGCCAGATGCGGGCGCGGAGGAGTTCGCGCACCGTCATCCGCTCTGTTAGGTCGGCGAGGGTGAAGGTGCGCAGCGTCTGGCCGGACGAAGTTTCGTCGCGGATGGTCAGGGTCGTAGGCACCGGCGCAGCGTGCGCAGGCGTCTAAGTCTCGCCAATCTGAATTTTTCGCGCCTCGTCCTCCCGGCATTCTGCAATGACCACTTCACCGCTTCAATTGGCTCGCGATCGTTGCGTCCTTGATCCGGTCGTCTTCAGCCAGCAGGAAGGCTTTACTAAGGATGACTGACAGCATGTGGTCGCCTTCGAACGGCAGAAACACGTTGCCGTCTCCTGCTGGGACGGACTGCTTTGGCACGATGCAGAGATACTGGTCATTCGGGGTCATCAGGATATTTCCGGAACCGAGGTGGATTTTGTAGCTCCGGAGTTGCCCGCGAATGATCAGAAACTTGTCCGCAAAGGAGCATTGGTCGGCGATCTTGAGACGTGGCACAAGGCGTTCCAGAATCGCCTTGCGCGTCTGCGCGGTGGCCGACAAATCGCCAAACGCATACCCCTGCCAGTAGTCGCGGAAGCGGCCGTCTGGCCCGCCATCGTTCCACATCGAGTCATTGCCGACGCTGGCGACGCCGACAAAAAGATCCACGTCGCGCATAATCTCGGAGAAGACCAGCGGTGGAATCTGGTCGAGGGGCAGCGGCTCCGAAACATCCTCGCGGATCTCTTCGGCCGTCCGGTAAAAGCGGACTTGGTCAGTGCTTACGTGAAGCGCGACGCCTGCCGGTGAGTAATCATCACCGCCATCACCGATCCACCATTGAGCTCGTAGCCCGGATTGAAGGATATCGACTGTTGCGCCCGCGTGGTCGCCTGGGTCCCAGGTTCCGCGAAATTCATACTTCCATCCTCGTGCATCACACAACGCCTTCAACTGGTGTTGCCGCAGGATGTGCGCGGCGAAGCGATTCGAATAAACACGGGTGTTTCGTTCCGCATCGGTAAGAAGATACACCTCGCGGTGCGCTTGCTTGAAGGGCTGCTGGATTTGCCGCGATTCTAGCCAGTCGCGCCACGCGATGACTTCGTCCACATTCTTACCGACGGGGTGCCACAGGTGGACGACCGTCGTGTCGTTCACAACGATGGGCTGAAAATCGAGGTCAACAAATTGGGCATTGGCGAGAGCCTCCTCGCCTCGGCCGCTGTGAGGTCGGGACATTCCGGTCGTGGTCTTTTCGTCCGTCGTGAATTCCCAGATCAACCTTCGTGCGATGACACCTACGAGCGGATGGTTCAGATATCGTTCACGCCACGTAGCCAGCTTCCAAGTCCGATTCGTACGAAACAACCGCTCAACGCGCTCACGTTGGGCCGCAAGCATTTTCCCGATATCGCCCGCCAAATTCTTGAGCGCTTTTACCTCCGCCGCGTCAGACTTCGGGATCTTAGTCTCCTTCGATAGCTGCTGGCCATTTTCGTTGTAGCATGTCAACTCAACCTCGCGAGTGCCAAGAATGGTCAATTCCACCCGCAGAGTAGATAGTTGACGGCAAAGTTTTCCGTCTCGATCAAGCTCGAAGGTTGGCGCGGTCATTTCCTCGAGCTCGTCTTCGGTCATTCCGGAGCGCCGTGTCACAGTCGCGAGCGCCTTCTGAATCTCTTGCTGACCCCACGGACTTTTGACGCGATGTTTCAATCGCGAGAGTTGCGCCACCGGTGCCGAGCCAGGCATGGCCTCCAGCGCGGCTATGCACGCTTTTGCTATGCTGCTGGCGTAGAGACCGCCGGCAGGAAGTTTTCGCAAGCCTCCTTCGACCGCGTTCGCGAGCGCACGGCAGACCGACTCGCGATCAAGCAGACTCGCATACCAAACCAGCGCGCGGAGCAACGAAGCGTTTCGCTCTTGCATCCGTGCGGTCGCGTTGGAGCCTATCAGACTGAACCAGTGCTCGATTTGAGTCGCAAACGTCTCAGGCCCGAGCGCGGCAAGCAACGGGTCGGCTTGCTTCCGCCATTTTGCCGTCGGCTTCGACGTGGTCCCCTTCGGCGCGTTTTCCAGAAGGCCAAGCCACGCCTTTCGTTGCTTCGACGGCATCGCAGCGATGTCAGTCC
>DLVS01000436.1 GCA_003445095.1 Verrucomicrobiales bacterium | reverse complement strand
CTTTGGATTTCCAGTTCCGGGTTTCGACTTGACCGATGTCGCCGTCGACAGCAATCCCTTCTCGTTGAACCTGACCGAGAATCTCAAATGTAGTCCCGAGGTCACCAATGCCTTCTTCCACTCCAGCGATCTCGGCAAGACTGTCGGCACCTTCACCTTTGCCTCACCGGTCCCCCTCCCTGCCGCAGCCTGGCTGTTCGGCAGCGGAGTAATTGGGCTGGCTGGGCTCGCACGGCGCCGAAGGATACGCCCATGAAATCAGTTCGTTTGTCCGTCATGGCTGCCGCGCTTGCGGCAGCCATGCTCCCCTTGTCGCCCATCCAAGCGGAAATCCTTCATCTCGACACGGTCGCGGTGGGAAACCCTGGGAACTTGCCTGACCCCCTGACCGGGCTCGGCTCAGTCGGGTACAGCTACCACATCACCAACACCGAGGTGACGAATGGGCAGTATGCCGACTTCCTGAACAGGGTCGACCCGACAGGCAGCAATCCACACGATCTGTATAATCCCGATATGACCAACGCCACCGGCTTTGCCGTCGTCAAAGGTGGCATCAATTTCGATCCGCAGGCCGCACCCGGCACGATGTATAGCCCCAAGCCCAACTACGGAGAGAAGCCGGTCAACTACGTGAGTTTCTACGATGCCGCGCGATTCGCCAACTGGGTCATGACCGGCGACACGGAGAACGGCTTCTACACCTTCGCCAATACGAATACTCTCGTAAACCAGGGTGTGCACGGGCCGAATCAACAGAACGGGACGAACTGGGTAGCCATCCCCAGTCACGACGAATGGTACAAAGCCGCCTTCCACAAGAACGACGGCACTACCGGAAACTATTACCTGTACCCAACCAGCAGCGATTCCGTGCCGACCGTAGCCACGGCGACCGCGACCGGCGTCATCGCCAACCCCGGCCCCAATGTGGCCAATTACAACTTCGGCGCCAACTGGGACGGCACCATCAATCTCGGCCATGTTACCTCCGTCGGAAGTGCCGGTTCCGCAAGCGGCAGTCCCTACGGCACCTTTGATCAGGGTGGCAACGTGATGGAATGGATCGACGCGGTAAGCGGGTCGAGACGCATCATGCGCGGTGGCTCACTCTGGCTCGATGAGTCCACACTGCGTTCGACCTACACGAGCGAGTACAATCCTCTGATCGGAGGCAGCAGTCTCGGCTTTCGACTATCCAGCCTGGGCCCGATCAACGTCGTGCCGCTCCCCGCAGCGGCCTGGCTCTTCGGAAGTGCCTTAGTTGGATTGATCGGCGTGGCACAGCGGCACAAGACCACCGCCTCCTGAATCAACCCAGCAAGGTGACGACGGAGTGGGCCTTCCGCGACTGAGGGCCTCACTCCCTATCCCCTTCAGGTCACATACCATCTTGCAATTTTGGCGTACAGGCAGATCCCTCCATCCGATGAATTGCCGGTGACGACTCGCATCCTCACGCACATGATATGGATTTTTCAGGCACCCGCCCACCTGATTATGTTTCAACCAGTGCAGATATAAGCACCGGTGAGTAGATCGCCTCGCCATTTTCTTGGTAGAAATGGCATCCAGTATGGATTTGGTTGTCGCCAAGTATTTCCAAAGTGAAGATTGATGATGAGCCGCGTACTATTTTCACGGTTGTTTCGCCGGCGGAACGGCTCATCGGCACCCCTTCGTCATGCCGATGGCCGCAGTGCACTGAGCGGCAGGGACGTGACGTTCCTGGTCAGCGGTAACACTATCACGGCGTCTCCCGTTCCCCTCCCTATTGCAACCCGACTGTTCGGTGGCGGCGTGAAATCAATCGACGTTGCTCGTCGGCGAAGGCCCATCGTCTCTTAATTCCGCTAATGGGGTGCCGATGCCATGAGCACCTTGAGAAGGTGAACTCATCCATCGATAACGCCTCACCACCGGTCTGTTACGGTTCCATGTATGAACTGTATGAACGCTCGTTGTCGACACCGGGATCGAGAGCGGAGCAGCAGGTCTCGCACCAGAATGTCGTTATGTTAACAGGAGCCTCTCTTTAATGAACTGCCACCGATGTCGCGGTCTGATGTGTCCCATCGATCTACTTGTCGAAGCGAGCAACAGTGGACGGGACGGTACGTACGCATGGCGCTGTATCAGTTGCGGGGAGATCATCGATCACATGATCGTCTGGAATCGTATGCGCGCACAAACATCTCGACCGAACTGCGGCAAACACCACCGGCCTCATGGCAAGGTTAGAACCTTGGTATCTTCAGAGCCGGCTGGTATCGCCCGACCAGACTTTTGACACGTCGTGACCTGCGGCAATGGCGGCTCAGTCCCTCAAGTGTTTTCTCTGGTATCATTCGCCATTCTTTTGTTTGGGAGCTTATTTGCAGTAGAGTATCCCATCCATGACTTCGTCGTCTCGTTGTCTTACGCTTGCCTGCCTTCTGGCGGTGGTCGGTCAGCCCTCGATCGCACCAGCCGAGCTCCGTTCGCAGCATGTGGCGATCGTGGCCAACGCCACGAACCCCGACAGCCTCGCCGTGGCTCGGCACTATGCCGCTCAGCGCAACATTCCGTCAGACCACATCATTCCGCTCACCCTCCCGTTTCGCGATACGATTTCTCGTCAGGAATACGAGGATCTCGTCGCCATACCGCTTCAACGCGCGCTGGAGGACCGAGCGCTGCACTCCTCGATTCGCGTCATCGTTACGACCTATGGAATTCCGTTGCGGGTGGAAGCGCCCCACCTCTCGGAAGAAGAACATCGCCGGCTCACAGACGCCCAACAACTGGTCAAAACCAGCCGGACAAGATTGGAGCAGTTGAAACAGCAG
>DLVS01000698.1 GCA_003445095.1 Verrucomicrobiales bacterium | reverse complement strand
GCCGGAGGCGCCGCCGGCGGTGCCGTCGGTGCGGCAATGGCTGGTAGCAATGTCGGTGTAGGAGCTTTAACCGGTGCGATCTCGGGCGCCGTGGGCATCGGAGCGGGTCACCTTTCAGGCCAGGTCTCAGGCTGGGGTGGAGCCCTCGATTCGGTGGACTCGTTAGGGGAGGAACTGGTTATGCTCGCCGCAACGGAAGCCGGTGCCTCGCTCACCAGCGGAATGGGAGCCGCACTGCAAGGCGGCCGCTTCATGGAAGGCATGAAATATGGCGCCATTGGCGCGGGAATTGGCTACGGAGGTCAGTATTTCCTGCGCTGGAACAATGGACCGCTCGCCGACGGCGATCGAAACCCGGGACACCATTTGATGCAGTACCTCGGGAAACTGTGGGCGCTGCCCAACACGGCCCTTGGCCTAGTTTATGGGGGTGTCGGTAAACTGCTTAACTGGGGCAAAGTAAAGGTCTCATTGGGACACAACGGTATTCAGTTCGAGCATAGTCCGTTTGTGCCAGGCGATGATGACAATTCAGCGGGGCTTACACTTGGAAATACAATTCACTATGGGGGACGGGAGAATTCGCCTGCAGTGTTTGCGGGCGATTCAGGTCCTGTGTTTGGTCCACTTTGGATGCACGAAACGCAGCACACATATCAGACACAACAACTCGGTCCTTTGTACTCTCTATCCAATGTTGTTTGCATGACTATTGATTTAATCTTTAGCGGCTTATCTTACCAGGCCCATGGCCCTCTGAATTGGAATGAGCGTGGCCCAACATCATGGCCAGCGATGCCTTGGAAATGATATGAGAAATGCATTTTGTATTTGGTTTTTGATTGTTTGTGTTTTGGGCGCGGGATGCTCCCGCTCGATCAAGGTCACATTGATAAACAAGAGTGGAGATGACATTTACATTAAATCCGCGTCACTGCGAACTTTATCAATAAGAGCGGGCGATACGGGCCAATTCATTCCTGGAGTCGATGACACCATAGACTTTATTGTCGTCCATAATGGATCGGATGCCGCATATTCAATTAAGGGCCTGGCCGTTCCTCCCGGCTGGGTGGAAGGTAAAACAAGTATGGATGCGGTATTGCACCTGCTTATTGATGAGAAGTTATTAGTGTACATCCTGCGGCCGAATACAGATCCGGCCTGGAGTATGGCTAATCAGCCTGCCGGTTTTCCTTTGCGACCGCGTTCCGAGGTTGGTCTATGAGGCTAATAAGCGACTCGGTGTTGGTAGCTGCGTTGGTTTTCTGTGGCTGCACCAAAGCCATCCATCTGCGAGTAATCAACCGGATGAAAGCACCGTGTCAGCTTGTCGCCTCGGGATTGACCCAGTCGACCGCGCCTGGGGCTTCTTTAACCATCGTGCATCCGGTTCACTCCGAAACTCAGCCGTACCTGGTCGTGGGCGGTTTATTTCATTCCTGGCCTACCGGGCCAACGCCAGAGTGTCCAGGACCGCCTTGATGCGCGGCACCTCATGGGTGCGAAACAAATCCGTTTTCCCCAAGGCGGCCAAGACCGCGAAAAATGGCTCGGCGCAGCGTACTTCTTCGCCAAAACATTCCGCCGCGTGCGGCAGCGCATGACAAGTCGGCCAGCCCAGCGTGCGTAGTCGAAAGGTGTGGAGGAAGACTTGGATCTGGTGACGAATCCGAACCGCCGAGTCTTGCAAGTTGCGGTAATAGAAGCCCAAGCCGGGATCGATCCACAAACGACGAATTCCGAGCCGCGTCGCCAGCTCGATTTGCCGCGCGAAGTACTCGTAAAGCATCACCGTGGAGTCGGCGGCCAAATCGAAGTCGGCCACCTCGCGGACGTTGCGCCCTTGCACATAGCAAATGATTACCGCGCCGTCGTGATCAGCGACCACACGAAACATGTCTTCGGTGGCTTCGCTTCCGGTCAGATTCAACACGCGCGCCCCCGCTTCAAAACACGTGCGGGTGACCGACGTATGATACGTTTCCACCGACACGATCAGGCCCTCAGCCGAAAGCTCGCGAACGATGGGAAGTAGTCGGGAAGTTTGCGCCAAATCTCCAACCCGGTCGGCGTTGGCCAGCGACGATTCTGCTCCGACATCGATCATCGCGGCGCCTTGGGCGGCCAGGACTCGCCCGCGGCGGATGGCAGCCTCGGCGCTACGGCAAACGGATTCACGATACCAGGAATCGGCGGAAAGATTGATCACACCCATGATTTCCGGGGCGTGATTGCCATCAAAGCGTCGGCCGCCGAGTTCGAAGGCGGTGACTCGAGCGGTGATGGCGGCCGCATGCCCCTGCGCAAGTTCGGCAAGCTGCTCAAGCGTCAGCATAGGTTTTGCACGTCGGTTTCGAGGTTCCTCAAGCGTGCCGTCTTTGAGAAGACTCGATTCTTCCAAGCGGCAAAATGAGGGAAATCTACGAATCTTCCGGCCGCGAAAAGTACGGGCAAACGTTGCGCCCAGCGGCAGGCCGATTCGTGCCGCCGGCTGGCATTACGATGCCGCCGGAGCACCGGAGAGGGCGCGGCTGTCAGGAGTTGTGGCGGTTCCCAGCGCCGCGCGCAGCGACGCCTTGATTCGGGCAAGCGTGTCGGCGGCCCCCACGCGGCCCACAACGTCTGACCATCGCTCCGACCAATAGTTCAGCTCCTCTATCGCCAACGCGAGATCGGCGGGAAGCGAATTAGCTAACCCCTGGAGATAGGCGGACTCCGCTTCGGCGAGTTTCCCGAGCAAGAGATTCGCAAGTCCCCGCCAGAACTGCCAATCCGTGCCCTGGCTGGCGGCGACTCCCTCATCAAACTTGCCCACGGCAGTTCCAAAATCTCCCTGGGCCAGGCTCTTAACGCCCAGACAGCCGACCGAGTCAGGGTGTTCCGCTCCGCACCGTAACGCTTGATTACAGGCGCCTTCGCCTTCGCTAAACAAGCAGAGCCGGAAATACGCGCAGGCACGATTGCAGTGTACCGTGGAATCGTCCCGACCATTAGCAGCCGCGGCATCGTAGTCATCCAGGGCGCCCCGCAGATTTCCCCGGATGTACCGGAGTGATCCGCGAAGGTAGCGGGATTCGCCGTCATCTGGCCTCTGTTCGACGGCAACATCGAGATCGGCTTGTGCCGCCTCAAGGTCAGCCCGAATGAGGCGCAGGCGGCCGCGCAGAGAACGCGCCAGAAACTCCTGCGGAGCCCGAGCAATGACGGCGTCGAGCCCCCGCTCAGCGTCCGCATACTGCTTCAATTCCGTCCGCGCCGCCGCGAGAAGGACATGCGTCGCCGCGTCGTCCCGTCCCCGCGCAATCGACGCTTCAATATCGTTCGCCCCTTCCTCAAACCGCCCCAGACGGCAACGCAACTGAGCCCGCTCGAAATAGACCTCGGGCTGGTCGAGCCCGCGGTCAATCGCCACACTCAAGTCGGCCTCTGCCTCCGCCGCCTTGTCTCCCATCGCTTGTCGCGCCATGGCCCGCCGCAGGTAAATCCGCGGGTTATCGGCTCCCGCGGCGATCGCGGCCGTGTAGTCTTCATCGGCGGCCACATATTCGTCCCGCCCGACGCGCGCTTCGGCCCGCAACCGAAACGACTCTGCGTCCACTTTGCCGGTTTGGATCGCGTGCGTGAAATCTTCCACGGCGGCGGCGAACTTTTGTTGGCTAAGCCGAGCGACTCCGCGCCCAAAGAAGGCCATGCTATCGGTGCGCCCGCCGGCAATCGCAGCGTCGAGGTCTTGTTCGGCGCCCGCGAAATTACCGCGGTCGATTCGTACCCCCGCGCGCCAAGAATAGGTCTGCAGATCTGCTTTGCCGTTGTCGATAGCCAACGACAAGTCGGCTTCCGCGAGATCAAGCTTTTGTTGATGATACCGTGCAATGCCTCGCAGGTAGTATGTCGCCCCATCGCAACGACCATTCGCGACTGCCGTGTCTAAGTCTTCCTCGCCCAGCACGTGTTTTTCTTGGGCAACGCGGGCCGCCCCGCGGATGAAATACGTGGCCGCATCTCGGTGCCCTTGGTTGAGCGCGGCATCGGCATCGGCTTCGGCTTCCTTGACCTTGCCCAGATCCAAACGAGCCGCCGCGCGGAAGAATAACGTTTGGCCGAAAAAAAAAACACAACTACATCACAGAATCCTAAGACCTAACTCAGTACACCTATTTATTCCTTATAAAGTTTAATACTTATTTATCAGATCGTAAGATCACACGTCTGCACTCCAG
>DLVS01000092.1 GCA_003445095.1 Verrucomicrobiales bacterium | reverse complement strand
GGCTCCGAGCCAATTGCTGGCCCACTACCGAGCAGGGACCAATGCAGCGACCTCCGCGAACTACCCCGGACTGGTCACTGGGGCCGGGGCAGTGGAGTATTTACGATTAGACGACCCAGGTCTGCCTGCCACGAACAACGGCACCTGGGGGGCTGAGTGGACGGGCTCTTATGTGGGCGCCGGATCGACTTTGGGGGATCCTTTGGTCGCCATTGGCACCGTGGGTCCGCGCCCGGATGCATTTCTGGGATTCCTGACCAACAACACGGCCGTGGCGATGACGAATGGATGGGTGACATCGCCTCAGTTGGTCCTCGGCAATCACGTGACCGCCGTCTGTTGGATCAATCGCCAAACTATTTCAACGACTGGCGATTTGAGCTGGCCTGCCTGGCTCGGTGGCGGAGGCTTGCACCTTAACAATGGCAATGAAGCCAACCCGGATGCCGAACTTCGTTACCATTGGAACGGCGGTAAATGGGACTGGAGTTCCGGCTTGTTCGTGCCGGCCGAGGTCTGGGTCTTCGTCGCGCTGGTGGTCGAGCCCGACCAGGCAACCATCTACATGTCCGACGGAACAACCCTCCAATCGGCAAACAACCCCGGGACGCACGATCCCATGATTGTCACCTCGCCGCCTGGATTCGGGGGCAACCAGCCCGGACGGAGCGATCGCAACTACATCGGTCAGCTCGATGAAGTGGCAGTCTACGATCGGGCGTTAACCCCGACCGAGATCGATGCCTTGTTTGCCAGCGCCTTCAAGGCGGGTCCGGTGCCCCCCAGCACACTTGTTCTGACGCGCGTGAACAACGAATACTTCCTGAACTGGACCTCGGGTGTGCTCCAGCAATCGTCGGCCCTCACCGGCAACTTCACCGACGTGAACAATGCGACGTCTCCCTACAAAATGGTTCCTTCCGACGCGCAGAACTTCTTCGGTCTGCGAGCTCAGTAAGAAGGACTCGGCAGACGTGAAGCCGGCCGGCGGAAGTTTCCGCCGGCCGGCTTTTTGTGTGGCTCGCGATTTAGGAGCCAAGTTCTGCGTTGACAGCCGGCAACGATTCTAAAAATAGTTCACCAACCTCTATATGAACATTAACCCGATCACAGTACTCGGAATCGCAGGTTTCTCGCTAAGCAGTGTCGCGGTGGGAGAAAATCTGATTCAAAACGGCAGCTTCGAATCCCCTACAGGAAACTACGAATTGGTTCCCGGCGGCGTTTCCTATCCTCCTGGCTGGCAAACCCGCCTCAACGGCGTTGAAATCTTTACCAGCACGGATCTCGGTCTTGGTTACCCGTATCCCACGACCATCCAAGATGGAGTCAAAGCCGTGGATTTGGCTCCTTACTACTCGACCGGTGGAGGAATAAGTCAGACGTTCGCGACCACCCCCGGCATGAAATACGAAGTCTCCTTCTGGGCCGGCACCGAAAACAACTTTGGCAAGGATGGCACCGGTAACATCGTGGCTGAAGTCGTTTCTGCGTTGGGCACGTTTGCCTTGGCTAACCATACCGCCGACTGGGTTTGGGAGTCCAAAAGCCTGCCGTTTGTGGCTGGAAGCAGCAGCACCACACTCACCTTCCAGTCTCTTGATAATCCATTTCAGCACGTTGCCTCAATTGACGGCGTGGCGGTAGTGCCGACTGGCGGTGGAGCGAATCTCGTCGGCAACGGCAGTTTTGAGACTCCTCCAGGGAACTACGAGTACATTCCGGGCGGCTCAACTTACATTAACGATTGGACGACAATCCTAAACGGGGTTGAGATTTTCACGAACACCGATATCGGCCTTGGGTACCCGTACCCGACGACTATCGGCGACGGGGTTAAGGCCGTGGATTTGGCTCCCTACACGTATCAAGGGGGAGGGATCACCCAGGTGCTGAGCACCGTCCCGGGACAAAGCTACGAACTCACGTTCTTGGCGGGGACCGTAGAATCTTTTGGTAAGGATGGAACAGGCACAGTCGAAGCGATTCTGTCGACACAGTTCGAGTTTGCCCTGGAGAATTTCACCTCCGACATCGTTTGGGAGAAGAAGACCTTTTCGTTCGTTGCGAGTGGGCCAACGTCCACATTGACGTTCTACTCGTTCGATGACGCTTCCCAACATTTGGCGGCGATCGACAATGTCGTGGTTCGGAGCCAATCCGTGCCGGAATCTTCTCCGATTGGAATGGCAACTCTGATCCTGGCAGCAGCTGCGATTGCCCATCGACGAAATCGAAACTAGCTGAGGTATTAACCTCAAGCGCTTTGCAGAAGTCCCAAGTGGAAATCGGGGAACTGAGTATGGTCCGGTCCGTACTTCTGAGTGCCGCCAGCCTTTCAATCGGTAATATTCTAGCATCTCCGAACCTGATCGTGAACGGCAGCTTTGAGGTGCCGGCCGGCAACTATCAACTTGTTCCCGGAGATGTATCGTATCCGCCAGGCTGGCAAACTGTGCTTAATGGCGTCGAGCTCTTTACTAGTACGGATATTGGGGTTGGCTTTCCTTTTTCGACCACAATTCAAGACGGGGTCAAAGCTGTGGACCTTGCTCCGTTCCGATTTACTGGGGGTGGGCTTCGCCAGACATTCGCCACAACTCCGGGATTTACCTACGAAGTGTCATTCTGGGCCGGCACAGAAAACGTTTGGGACAAAGTCGGAACAGGCAGTGTCGTGGTGAGAGTTGAGTCACCGGACGAAAGTGTCATCGTTGAACATCAATATCGACTCCAAAACTTTACGCGGGACATTGTATGGGCGGAGAAGAGCTTCACCTATGTCGCTACTGAATCTGCGTCCACATTGATGTTTCGATCATTCGATGACGCTTCACTACATTTGGCCGCAATCGACAATGTGGCGGTACGGGCGCTCACTGTTCCCGAGCCGTCTCCGCTTGAATTCGCCGCAGTCGCGGTGGCGGCCGCTGCCCTCGTTCTCCGTTGCCCCAACTCGAAACGGGGGACGAATCGATGAGCGTGTTCTCCTCGTCACGCTTCTGATTCATCGGAGTCATGCGAATATTGCTGACCGGTGGGACAGGATTTATCGGAGCAAATTTTGGGGCTGCGGCGGTTCGAGCCGGACATGAAGTCCTATCGTTCTCCCGGCAAGCTTGGACTCCCACTGAAGCCAGATGGTTGAACGTTTCTGCCCCAATTAGCAATCCCCCCTGGACGAAAATCGCGGAGTTTGTTCCCGACATGTTGGTGCATACCGCGTGGGAAGCCACACCACAAACCTATTTGGATTCTCCGGAAAACCGTGACTGGGTCAGAACGAGCGAAGATTTGGTCAAAGGTCTATCTACGCTCGGAGTCACCCGGTTTATGGTCCTCGGCTCCTGCATCGAATATGCAATTACGGGTCAGCCGCTTCGGGAGGACGTCACTCCGCTCGCTCCTCAGTTTGCGTACTCCCAGTCGAAGGCCGAGTTGCACCAACGTTTGCTTCGGCGCTTCGCCCAAACGGCCAACTCCCTTGCTTGGGTTCGTCTTTTTTATCCCTACGGAGAGCATGAGCACCCACAACGACTGTGCAGCTCGTTGGTGAGACAATTTCGGCAAGGCGAGCGGGTGACCTTGAGAACTCCGCTGAGCGTGAAGGATTACATCCACGTGGATGATGTCGCGCGTGGTTTGGTTCGCATTGCCGAAAGTCAGTATTCCGGCGCGATCAATTTGGGTTCCGGCGAAGGAACGACGATTCAGAACTTGGCCCAAACCATCGCACGTTTGATGGGTCGTACGGAGCTGCTGAACCCTCCTGATTCGTCCGTCAGCGACCCGCTGTTCCATGTCGTGGCGGACACGAGCCGCCTTCAAAGGCTCGGGTTTTTTCCACAAGTCCCCCTTGAAGTTGGCTTGCGTCGCCTGATAGATGGGCGGCCTTCATGAAGCTTCGGTCCCACTGTTCGGGTTGTGGACACGATCAGTTGACCGGCGAATTTCGACTTAGCCGCCAGCCGGTCGTTCTGAACTACCGGTTCGCCCGACCTAGCCGCGCCGCGCGAGTTCCGCGACGAGACATCGTGCTGCGTCAGTGCCAGCGGTGCGGCTTGATTTTCAACGCCGCCTTCGAGGCTGAGTTGATTCCGTACGATCGAAATTACGAAAATCGGCAGTGCTTTTCCCCGGTCTTCCAAGGGCACTTGCAAACACTCGCTACCGGCCTCACTCGGCGTTACAGACTTCGCCAGGGCCGCATCCTCGAAGTCGGCTGCGGGAAAGGGGACTTTCTGCGCCTGCTCTGTCGAACGGCCGAGGCCGTTGGAGTAGGGTTTGATACCTCATACGAACCAGGCTCCGGACCAGAATCGGTCGATCTTCAGTTCTTCAGCCGTTATCTCTCGGCCACCGACGTTCCTGGCCGATTTGACGCGGTGATCTGTCGGCACGTGGTCGAACACGTGGGAGAAATCGGATCCTTTCTGCGGGAAATTCGCGATATCGCCGCGGCGGCGGGAACTCCGGTCGTCGTAATCGAGACTCCTCGTTTCGAATGGATCGCTCGGGAGCACGCCATTTGGGATATCGTTTATGAACACTGCAATTACTTCCCGAGTCACACGCTTCGTTATCTCTGCCGGCTCGCAGGTCTAGACGTTCGCCGCCAATCCGCCGTCTTCGGTGGGCAGTACCAAATCATCGAGCTCCAATTGGCTGAACAATCCAGACGAACTCCGCGTGCTCCGGGAATTGCAAAGGGCGCCAGCCTGGCCCTATTCGCCCGCCAGGCGGACACCCATCTCGCGAAGTTGACTCGGAGAGTCCTGAACCGTGCCGCAGGTCGTCCTTGGGCCATTTGGGGGGCGGGCGCCAAAGGCGTCGCCTTGGCCAATCTTCTTCCTGCAACCAAACCCGCGTTCGTGGTGGACGCCAATCCGCAGAAGCAAGGGGGAATCATTCCCGGCACTCGCGTTCCGATCATCAGCCCAGAGGATCGGAGGCTCGACGCCATTGGACTCATCCTGATTGCCAATCCTAACTACGCCAAAGAGATTGGGGCATCTCTGCGCGCCCGCGCATTTCGCGGAGCGGTGGAAATTCTCTGACTCATGAGGCTTGTAATCGATACTGACCATAGTTCGTTGACGTGTGAGCACGACGACCGCACCGAGAAAGTTCCGCTCTACTCGGATCGCGCCTTCGAACTGATTAGTGAGCAATGGCTGAAAGTCGGGTGGAATCAGCGTTATCCGTACACTTTTTCTTGGTTTGGTCGGCCGATCATTCAACTGCCGGAGGACATGGTCCGGGTTCAGGAAGTGATCTACCGGCTGCACCCCGACGTCATTCTCGAGACGGGCGTCGCCCATGGCGGATCCCTGATCTACTACGCGTCGTTGTGTCAGGCTCTGGGCCAAGGCCGAGTTATCGGAATCGACATTGAAATCCGACCAGCCAACCGATTGGCCATTCAACAGCACCCTTTAGCCTCCCGAATCGAGCTAATCGAGGGGAGCTCAGTGGACCCCTTCATCGTGGATGCGGCGAGGTATCTCATCAAACCCGGCGAATCCGTCTTGGTCCTCCTCGATTCCAACCATAGCCGAGATCACGTGGCGGCAGAGCTAGAGGCTTATCACTCGCTGGTCACGGAGAACTCCTACCTCGTGGCGACGGACGGGATTATGAAGGATTTGGCCGATGTACCGCGCGGAGACTCTTCTTGGGAAGACGACAACCCAGTCAGCGCGGTCAACGAATTTTTGGAACGGCATCCTGAGTTTATTCTGGAACAGCCTGCTTGGCCATTCAACGAGAGTACGCTTCAGAAAAACCTCACGCACTGGCCTTCGGCTTGGCTGCGACGAATTCGCTAGGCTGGGCCGAATTCGAGCTTCCGCCGACGCATCGCCCCATGCCGGTTCCCTTTTTCAGCGTCCTGCTCCCGACCAAAAATCGGGCCATTATCCTCGGCGACGCAATTCGCAGTGTGATCGGGCAAACCTTTGCCGACTGGGAACTCATCGTCTCGGACAACGATGACTCGCCGACCGCGACACAAGAGGTCGTGTCCGAGGTCACTGATCCACGCATCCGATACTTCCGGACGTCTGGCCGCCTGCCGATGCACGAGAACTGGGAGTCGGCATTCAATCAGTCGCGGGGTCAGCATGTCCTGGTGCTGGAAGATAAGCAGCGGCTGAACCTCAACGCGCTCGAGACGTTGCATCGAATCTTGATCGAGCAGCCGGAAGCCGTGATTACTTATCCCGTCGTGGTAACTCACCGTGAGAGTCTCCCGCCCGCGCCCGCCGACCTGAAGCCCGTGCCGATGCGCAGCGTGGATTTACTCCGGCGGTACTGCAGCTTCGACGAAGATAGTTGGCAGTATCTCCCGCGCGGTCTCAATTCGAGTGCTCCCTCGGCGCTTCTTCGACAGCTCCAACGCGTGAGCCCGACTGGCCAAGTGTTTTCCTATTTGGCCCCGGACCACAGCCAGGCTTACCAAGTGCTCAGTCATCGCGACGTCATTCTCCATCTGCCCGGCGACATCATCTACATTCCAATGAGTCTGCGGAAGAAGGGGACGTTCTCGAACGGGCTGTCCTGCATTCGAAAGGATGAGAGTGCTCGCCGGTGGTTCAACGAATTGCCAGTGCCGCTGGCTAATTTACTCACGGAAGTTCCTGTCAAGACGCACTGGATGCCGCTCAACGTCATTTTGTACGATTTTCGGGTATTCTTACGTCGTTCTGATTTTACGCCTGAGTTTGACTGGGTGCGCTACCATGGTCTTTCGCTTTACATGGTATTACTGGGGAAATTGTGGCGATGCGACATGAGTCCCGAGTGGATGGCCATCCGGTCGTCGCTCAAGCAGCACGGCTTTGGATTTCGACTGAAAGTGGTCTTGGACGTGCTTCGGAGATTGGTGGTGGCGATCATCCGTCGGCTCGGAGGGGACCGCCGGCTATGACGGGTCGGAGGTTGAACCGAGAGCGGCAAGCAGAGCAGGCTCCTGGAACTTGCGCATGAAACGTTATCCGACAGTCTGGTTTCTGGTGCTGCTGGCGGCGGTGTTAGGATTCTTCTTTCGGCAGAACTTTTTGCCTGGAATCGCGTCCTTCGCCAATGACGCGCCGCTGGGTCTCATGAAGGCGTATTCGGCGGTACGATGGGATTATTTTCTCACGGGTTCATGGCAGCACAATGTGTGGCTCGGCGGTCCGGCGCTCAGCACTTTACCCAATTTTTCGCATGGACTCTACCTCATCGGCGGAGCCGTCTTCTTCGCCAAGTTCGCGGCATTCCTCTCCATGGCATTCGTTGGCGTGGCCATGTGGGCTTTCTGCCGACGTCTCGGATTCAACCCCGCGGCCAGCGCGCTCCCGGCGTTGGCCATCGCCCTCAATGGAAATCTGCTTTCGCACGCAACGTGGGGGCTGGGCTCGCGTGCCGCCACCGTCGGATTTGCGCTGCTCGCCTTGGCTGCCGCGACCCCGACGGCGACTGACCGGACAGGACTGAGAAGTTGGCTGCGAATAGTCTGCGCCGGCTTTGCGACAGGCTTGACTGTCATGGAGGGAGCCGACGTCGGAGCGTTCTTCAGCTTGCTGGTTGGAATCTACGTTCTATGCGTCGCTTGGCTGGAACCAGGCTCGGCGGCCAGCCGCCTCGGGAAATCGGCCCTGCAACTCGGTCTCGTCGTCGGATGCGCCGTTTGGATCTCTGCTCTGGCGCTCACCTCTCTCATCGGTACCCAGATCCAAGGAATCGCTGGGATGGGCGAGGACGCCGCCGCCCGACAGGCGCGCTGGGAGTTTGTGAGCGGCCTAAGCCTCCCCAAACTAGAAGTCGTTCGGTTGGCTATCCCGGGGATCATGGGCGTCCGCTCGATTTCACCGGGTGATGAATTGTACTGGGGCAACGTGGGCGCCGATATCGCGCCGCCGCGGTTCAACGGCGGCGGCGAATACGCCGGAGTCCTCGTGCTCATCGTCGCTGGTTGGGCTTTGGCCCGGGCGATCTCCAAGTCAGGTCGGCAACCGTTCACCGATCGCGAACGCAAATTGATCGGCTTCTGGGGAGTCGTTGCAGTGGTTTCCCTGCTGCTGTCCTTCGGGCACTACGCGCCATTCTATCAGGTGGTGTTCGCACTTCCGTACCTCTCGACGATCCGGGCCCCGATGAAGTTCCTGCACGTGACGCACCTGTCCCTTCTGATTCTTTTTGCCTACGGACTTCAAGGAATGGCGCGGCAATATTTGGAGGTGGCCGCCGGCAAGAAGGCCATTAGCGGCGCGACGTTAGGGAGTTGGTGGCGATCGGCCGTAGGATTTGAACGCGGTTGGGCTTATGCGTTGGCCGGTCTGTTGGCAGTGGCGGCCGCCGGTGCGTTGATCTACGCGTCCTACAAGCCCGCACTTGTGACGCACCTGTCCGGCCTCGGGTTCACCGGCGCCGGCGGGCTCGCCATGGCGGCTTACAGCGTCCGCGAAGTGTTCTTCTTTGCCGTGATGATGGCGTTGTCCGTGCTGTTGCTCGCGTGGATCGCGGCGGGGAGATTCAGAGGAAGTGCGTCGAACTGGGCTATGGTGGCATTAGGGGCACTGCTGGTGGTGGATCTAGGCCGCGCGGCGGCTCCGTTCATTCTTCACTTCAATTATCAACGCCGTTACGAGCCGAATGTGGTGACGGATTTCCTGAAGCAAAAGCCGTGGGAACATCGGGTGGCCGCTCGGCCGCTCCCCACGATGCGAAGCACGTTTAGCGCTCCGCAAGACTCAGCGTGGCCCGCGTTGCACAATCAGTGGCTCGAGAATCAGATGCCCTTCAACGAGATTCAGACGCTGGATATTTGGCAAATGCCGCGTCGGCCCGAGCTGGATGAAGCCTATATGAAGGCGTTCACCCCCACGACCAACTTCGCCATCGTCAGCCGTCTTTGGGACCTGACCAATACGCGCTACTTGCTCGGCGCGCGGTCGGTGCAAGGCGAACTCGATAGGATGTTCGCGGATGGTCAGCCGGTGTTCAAACCGGTGTTGGGTTTCGATATCGGTTACAAAGGGGGCGTGGCACCGGTCGGTGGGGTGACCGTGGATGACCTGGGCGCCGAGCCGAATCCGAATGGACAGTATGCCGTCTTTGAAAACACCCGGGCACTGCCGCGAGCTCAACTGTTCACCCACTGGGAAACCATTACCAACGACGCGGCGAGCCTCGCCCGGCTGACCAATCCCGCCTTCAATCCCGCGGCGTCGGTCGTGGTGGCGTCCGCTCCGCCCGGACTGGCTGTAGCTTCCGGCACCAATTCGGCGAGCGCCGCGATCCGCACCTGGACACCCAAACACATCACCGTCCAAACCGATGCCGCCGCGCCGGGCGTCCTGTTGCTGAACGAACGCTGGCATCCGGATTGGAAGGTGACGGTGGATGGCCACCCGGCGGAGTTGCTCCGGGCGAACTTTTTAATGCGTGGGGTCGCGGTGCCCTCGGGTTCACACACCGTTGAGTTTCAATACGCGCCGCCGATGAAGATGCTTTGGGTCACGCTCAGCGCTCTGGGAGTGGCGTTGGTGCTCGGGGCAGTTTTGGCCTGGCCCAGAGGGTTGCGACCGGGCCAACAGAACGCCACCGCTTGAAGTCGGGGCCAGGAGTTTTCGATGAGGGGCCAGCTCTATCGGCCCATCAACCGGTCCAATGGCTCATCCTACGTGGAAACGAGGAAATCGCGGATTGCCTCGGTCAGCTGAAGATTCCCACGGCAAGTCAGAACATCTTCAAAACTCTCCGCGCTGTCGTTCGTTCTGATTTCTCAGTAGCGTTTGCCACCGTTGAAGCGGCTTTTGGTCATTTCCCTCGCAGGGATCGGGGACACGCTGATGGCGACGCCGTTCCTACACGAGCTGCGTCTCGCGTTTCCGCAAGCCGAGCTGGAAGTCTTGGTGATGTGGCCCGGCGCGCGGCAGTTGTTGGAACACAATCCGCAGGTGGACGTGCTGCATCAGCATTCGTTCCTCAAGGCCTCGAAGTTCGCTTCACTCCTATTGGTCTGGCGACTGCGACGGCGCGGTTATGACGCCTCGTTCAATGTGCATCCGCAGGGGCGGCGAGAATATCGCTGGATTGCTTGGATGATTGGGGCTCGTCGGCGTTTCAGTCATCGCTACGAAAACGAAAAACCGCTCGATGCCAAACTCATTACCGACTCAATTCCGCAGGATTACACCGTGCATGCGAGCGAGAACAATCGGCGGTTCCTCGATCTCCTCGGAGTAGCTCGGCCGCTTCCGCAGGCTGCTTACGAACTTTTTTTGACTGCGGCCGAGGCGACCTGGGCGACGACGTGGCTGACGCGGAATCAATTGGCGGGGCGTCGCTGGCTGGGGATTCATGTCGGTTCGGGCGGGACCAAAAACCTCGCTCTCCGGCGCTGGCCGATCGAACGTTACCTGGAGTTGATCTCGGAGTTGGGGCGCCGTTTTCCCGAGCTTCCGGTGGTGTGCTTCGGCGGACCCGACGAAGCCGAGGCTCACGGTCGACTCTTTCATGAATCCCGTGGCGGGCGGGTCTATTTTGCGGAGTCCCCCGGGTTGCGGCACGCTGCGGCGTTGCTGGGCCACGCCCACGCGTTTCTAAGTGTGGATACTGTGTTCATGCATTTGGCGGCGGCCATGCAAGTGCCACACCAGTTCGTGATCGAAACCCCCACCGTCAATCCGTGCATCCTGCCGTTGCGGGAAACCTGGACGCTGATCCCGAATCCGGCTGTCGCGGGGCGCAACCTCGAGTATTACCGCTATGATGGACGTCCGATTGCTGGCACCCCGGCCGAGATTCGCCGGATGATGGAATCGGTATCCGTGGCAGACGTGGTGGCCGCGGTGGCCCAGGTATTGGGGTAGGCTGGA
>DLVS01000223.1 GCA_003445095.1 Verrucomicrobiales bacterium | reverse complement strand
ATGGAGTAGGACTTCGGTCTTTTCATGCACCGCCCAGCCTATAGGCTTCGGCCATGAAATCAGACCCCCTCGGCCCACCGAAGATACCCGTCCCAACTCCGCGTCGCCGCGCAGCGGCTTCGTTCAACAAGGGCGCTTCAGCGAACCGCCGACCCACTCTGCAAGCTACGATTATGGATAATGTGAACCACAGCATTGCGGTCAACGCTCACCGCCCGGCGGTCGCTGAGCTGCGGCGTTGGGCTGCATGAATGCAAGAGCTACAAGTTTCCCCTTCCTCGTGGCAGCTAGTGCGATGCTGCTGGTTGGGGGCTGCGCAACGGGCAGATCGAGGCAAACTGCCGATGAAGTCTTTGCGCTCCAAAGGCAAGTCCATGCTTTGGAGAATGCCCTCCAGAAGTTGTTAGAAGAGCATGGAAAACACATCGTGAGGTCAGGCGAGACGCTTAGGACCATTGCCCAGCGGCACAATTTGCAGGTATCTGATCTGTACCGCATGAATCCTGATCTGCGGTCGACGATTGAGGGGAACCAGTTCTACCCAGGACTCGTTATCGTAGTCAGAGAGCAGAAGCCCAACAAGATCGCTTCACACGAACCACCGCCCCCCGTTTCGAGGCCGGACGCGCCAGTTCATCGGACGCAGGATTCGCTGCCAGGGCCCGCTTCCGGCGGCGGTCGGTGAGCTGAATCTAGGCGGCCATCCTCCATGAACCACAATGCGAAAAGTGAAGCGAAAGTCCGTCAAACTGAAGTTGCGCGGACTGGCCGCATCCCGGTTGGGACTGATGTCCATCACCGCCACCTCCGCAACCCGAGCATCGGATATCTTGTCCGCGTCATACGCGAAACGGAGGCGCTGATTTCGTCTGGCGAGTGCCATCCCGATTGGGGCAAGAAGCGAATCGTGGCTTTACAGAAGATGCTTGAAGCCAAGGAAAGTAAACTTCAGAGGGAACGTGCGAGCAAGTGAACCGCCTCACAAGATCGCTCCAACCGCCGCTCCCCGGTTCGAGTTCGGGAGCGCCGGTTCATCGGACGCTGGATTCGCTGCCAGCGCCCGCTTCCGGCGGCGGTCGGTGAGCTCGGTCGTTCGGCAACACCATGAAGTGCTTCTTCCAACTTGTTCTAGTTGCCGTGGGGTTGTGTTCCGGTTGCCCGCAGTCAGGCGTCGTGACTCCGCGCGAGTTCACCCGAGAGTTCGCCGAGGCATTAAGGAAAGCCAGTCCGGGATTGAAGGTCGCCGTCGTAAGGGACCTGGAGCTGAAGATTACCTCTGCGGATGGGCGCGACTCGACTTCGTTCTTGGACAACGCGTACGATACCTACAAGCAGGATCCGAAAGCAAAAGCGGACGTGATCCAGCGATTTGTTGCCGCTGGCCTGGAGACTATTGGGATAGTGGGAGACGGAGTAGATCGCACACGGATCGTTCCGGTCATAAAGGATCGACCTTGGCTGGAGGAGACTCGGCAAGCGTTATTGAGCCGTGGAGCAAAGGAAGTTCCGGAACATGTCTATGAGGATTTCAGCCCAGACTTGATCATTCTGTACGCGGAGGATTCCCCGAAGAACATCCGTTACCTGGGACCGAAAGACTTGGAGTTAGCAAAGATCGAACGATCGGAGTTGAGGGCTCTTGCCTGCGAGAATCTCAAACGCCTGCTCCCCAAGATCGAGCGGCACGGCACAAACGGCCTTTACATGATTACTGCTGGAGGCGACTACGAGGCCAGTCTGTTGGTGCTCGATTCGATGTGGAGCGATGGCCAGATGGATGTCAGCGGTGACGTGGTGGTCGCTGTTCCGACCAGAGATCTCCTGCTGGTGACCGGAAGTCAGAATCCACAAGGAATTGAGAAAGTCAGGCAGATGGTGAAGGAGGCATCAACCGGGGGTTCGTACCGGCTGACACAGAAGCTCTTTGTGTATCGGAACGGCAGATTCACTGAATTCAAAGGGAATGCCGACTAGACGGTGCTGCGAACGGGAGCCAGCCGATTCGCTCAGAGACAAATTCAACGTCATCGGCGGCTGGCTCCCGTCGCTGACCTTTGCGTTAGGGCTTTTTGCGATGCCGCAACAAAGGACATTCAAGCGCACACTGTTTCGAGTCGGCATTATCCTCAGCGTGCCGCTTGTTTTACTCGGCGGCTGTATCGTCTTCGATTCTATTTCGATGTCAGCAGCTCGCCCACCGAAGTCTTTGAAGACGATTGAGGATTTCGAGGCATGGAAGCATGGTTCGATTATGGGACAAGGCACATTTGAAACTGGAGGCGTGACATATACTGTTATGCTTGCGCCTGCCGGTCGGTCTTTGGCGTCTGGCCCGTCGGCGTATTTGTTTGATGAGAAGGGGCAGTTTGTTGATTGGACAGGAGACATGGGAGATTATCATACCGTCAAAAATCATTTCGACCTTACTAGCGGACACGTTAAGAATGTCACACATGAAAAGCCCTAACCAGATCGATCCACCAGAACCGCCGCTCCCCGTTTCGAGTTCGAACGCGAGGGTTAATTGCATGCCAGATTCGCTGTCCGCGCCCGCTTCCCCCGGCGGTCGGTGATCTCTAACGTTGAGCTGCTTCACACGCCCATGAAAGAATACGAAGTCGTTCGCGTGGTAGCGATTCGCGATGGTCGCTTCAGTAGCCAGCAGCCGGAGTTTCTGCGGCATCCGCAGGTGGGAGACGTTGGCACGATTGTGATGGATCACGGCACGGCGTTCGAGGTCGAGTGTTGCGAGCGCGGCACTGGAGTCACCATTTGGTTGAGTGCGATGTTTCCAGACGAGTTGCAGCCTGCATGAGCACACCACACACAACGTGGCCAGATCGGTCGAGCGAACCGCCGCCCCGTTTTTCCGCTCAACGCTGGGCGGCAGATCAAGAGCGCCTCGTGCGCTCCCCCGTCACGTTCGGCGGCTGGGCAACTCGGTACCCAAACCTTCAGATTGAACCTATGGCCGCCGGCGATATGCTGGAACGATGAGCATGACTGTTGAGCAAATTGTGGATGAGGCACAAGTCGCTCCACCGAGTGGCGGCCCCGTGACGCTGGGTGGAGACTCGGGAGTCAGGGAGGGGCCGCCATCGGTGAGCTGAATCGTTGAGATGGCCGCTTCACACGCCATGCGCATTTCCGCACTCATCTTCGCAGCGGTTGCTCTACTACTGGTCGGTTGCGTTGCCACAGATTTGCGCGTCACGAATCGCACCGGGACAGTGATTCATGTTTACAGTGGCCACACGAAGAAGATTGCCACCATTGCTGCTGACGCGACCGTGACAGTTCCGCACACGTCAGGCAGAATCATTGTCATCACTGGACGCGACGAGGTTTGGGAGTATGACGACGTCTGGAGTCTTGTGGACGAGGCGACTCAGAGCTACAAGAGAGTCAGTTTGCATGTGAGTATTGGATCTGATGGTAGCATCGCGTTGCCCTCAGGCGGAACGCTAACACCGACGCGGAGATTGACGAGATGACAGTAGCGCGCCGCAGGGAACCCGGCATGGCGTCGTGGTTTGCAATCCATGCGTCCCGCGTGCCGGGTCGCTGAGCTTGGGTCGTTGCCAAAAAGCTGACCGCATGAAGCTGTTTCGTAATCTAAGGGCGCGTGAGGCACCGGCTCACACCGTTCCGAAACCAGTTTGTCAATGCCTCGAACCGCAATATGGGGAGATTCCTTGGACCGAGCTTCAGATACACACAGAAAAGCAGGACATTGAGTGCGCCGGATGGCAACGCCTCAACGAGCTGATTGACCAAGCAGCAGGCGACGGAAGAGCGGAGTTTTCCCCCGGACCTGAGATGAGTCCAAGCGAGTGGGCGCAGATCACCGAGCTTCCGAAGACCATCAGCAAGCTCAAGCGTGTTAAACATTTCATTCTCAACGGGAGTAGTCTGGTTAGAATCCCGCCCGAGATCGGAGAGATGGCAGCACTGGAGCAGTTTACCCCTTACACATCCTATCGACTTCATTGGTTCCCCTATGAGATCACACGCTGCACAAAGCTGAAGCACAGCACGGTCAGCACCCGCGCCCTCTACGGCAATTACAAGTATCGAGCGCCATTTCCGACCTTGCCGCAGGACCATCCTGGCGTCCCCGATCGATGCAGTGTATGCGAGGGCTCGTTTGGTGCCGCGCCGCCGCTTCAGTATTGGGTTTCACTGAGAGTCGCGACGGATGTCCTTCCCCTGCTTGTTCACGCATGCTCCGAGAAGTGCATCTCGAATCTGCCGCAGACACCAGAGAACTACGTTCGATTTCCGCACCAGGGCGGATTAGGCTTGGAGCAGCCCAAATCAGAATAATCAGAATGGTGACGAGATCAAAAATTCACGGGCATAACAGACGGTCCAGCGAACGGGAGCCAGCCGATTCGCCCGGGGTCAGATTCTACGTCATCGGTGGCTGGCTCCCGTCGCTGACCGCT
>DLVS01000222.1 GCA_003445095.1 Verrucomicrobiales bacterium | reverse complement strand
TGATGTGATAATTCGTTTGGCCCTCGAAGCGAGTGAATAGTGAGTCAACTTGAGATGGGAGATGGGAAGATGTCCCCCACGCGACCGAGTCATCCCCCGGCGTCGAATCTGAATCGATGATCTCCCGATCCGCAGATTCACACGGATTCCGAAAGGCAGCGGACGAGCTATAAATTGTACCCGTTAAACAAAGTCACCTTGACGCATGCCCTCTGCAGTGAGGTAGAAGAGCGCATGGACTGTCAGTAGCCCGGAGGATGAAAAGAGAGCGTTCTCATTTGATGGAACATCGTCACGAGCAACGTAAGTGAGCACGTCACCGAGTAGGGTAGTTGCGTTGGCGCTCCTGGCTGTGAGCTGTCCGCTCGTTACGGCGCCCCAGAGTCCGACCAACACACTTTCCAACCAAGTGCTCCTGCTCGACGTTCTGGGGCAAACCGTCAAAGTGCCCACCAACGCGTTGCCGGAGTCTTTGTTGCCGCCTGGGCCAGACGGGTTGAGACGGCAGCTTCCGGACTTGCTTGCGGGTGCCAATCCACCAGTGGAAGTCCGTGCGCGTCACGCGGCCGCGTTCGCTGACCTGCGCGAGTTCGAATTCTTCCCCGCCGTCGCCCCTCTGTTGATGCCGTACCTGGCTGGCGTCGATGAGTCCGGCAACACCGCTCTGAAGCCCGGGCCGCTCCTGCCGTCATCGGCGCTGGATCAGTTCGCTCAACAGCCCAAATATTGGCTGTCAGACCACGGCCTGCGCTACTCGCTAGCGCAGAACCTCACGTTCCTCACGATGAGCGAAGTGATGCAAGGGGACCACAGCCAGGGCTTCTACGTTCTCGATTGGAATGCTAGGTGGAATGTGTTTACGGCGCGTGCCGCCGGCACCGCGGGCTGGGTCGCCACACAAATCGAAGTCAAGTCTGGCCTCGGCAGCAATGGCGCGTCGCAGGAGCCGAAATCAAGCCTCGGGAGTATCACGTCGCCCAATTACGACTGGTCGAGCGTCAATGGCATTCGTGTGCCAGAACTCGCGTGGCAACAATCGTTGAGTGATGGACGCATCGTCGTTGTGGCGGGGATGGTCAGTCAGCGCAATTACATTGACGGCAACGCCTACGCGCACAGCGCGCACAGTCAGTTTCTCAACTCGGCGCTGGTGCATAGCCAGGTGTTGCCACTGGCCCAATACAATTTCGGTGTGAACCTTCAATGGCAGCCGCGCGAAGAATGGTACGCCATGCTCGGCGCTTCGGCCGGCAACGCCAACGCCGGTGAACTTCCGTGGACCGATTTCAGTTGGAACACCTGGTCGCTTCTCGGGGAATTCGGTTATGCGCCGCGCGACCTGCTTGGGCTTGGTCCCGGCGTCTATCGGATCCAACCTTTCGTGGCGCAGGCGGGCGGTCCTACGCAGGGGGGGCTGGCGGTTAACGTGCAGCAAAAACTCGGCGAGCACTCGCCGCTCGGCTGGTTTGGACGCTTCGGCTTCGGCGGAGACGCTGTCGCGGCGGGCGCTTCGACGCAGATGGGAACGGGTCTAGTGGCAAAGGGTCCGCTCGCTCACCTCGGTTTGTTCCCGGACCGAGAATTTGATTATGCGGGCCTGGGTTTCATCTGGAGCCAGCCCTCCGCGACCACGAAGACCGTCGTTCACGCGAACGAATTTGCGATCGAGATGAGCTACGTTCTGCAACTGACTCCGACGATCAAGGTGCAGCCCGATCTACAAGTTGTTTGGAACCCCGCGTTCAACACCGTTGGAGACCGCTCCGTGGTCTTTCAGCTTCAGCTCGATATTTTGTGGTGAGACCGCCCGTAGCCAGCCTTTGCGTACGCGCAGATTCAGAAAATCAAACGCGATCCTTTTGAGCAGTCGTTTGGCAATGATCCGAAGTCCGTTTTGTCCCCCTTGCATCGGGCGGCGAGTTACAACCTGGAATAAATCATGCGACAAATGAGGGAGGTGGACCAACGCAAACCGGGTCGGTGATCTATCGACGTTTGGGTCGCCAACTTCTCGGCGCATGACTGGCAACTTTCCTGCGATCCGCAGTAATGTTCGGGCGTGCGCGCAACCGACGTCGAACCGCCCACTGATCGTCGCGGAGGTGTCGTCTTAATGGCCCTGGTGTCCGTCGCTCTTGGTGTCGGCTCCGGATTGCTCGCTACTGCCTTCCGCCTCACGCTCCTTTCAGCCGACGGCATCCGAACGCAATGGATTGTCGCGGCCAAAGGACGACCGCTTGTCGGTTTCGTTCTAGTCGTGGGCCTCGTCGCGACGGCTGCCATGATCGCCGCATGGCTGGTGCGCCGTTTTGCACCGACTGCTGGCGGAAGTGGAATCCCGCAAGTGGAAGCGGCATTGGCGGGTGGCCCGCTGCCTCAAACGGCCGCCGTCGTTCCGGTGAAGTTCATCGGCGGCGTTCTCGCCATTGGCGGTGGACTCGCATTAGGCCGGGAAGGCCCCAGCGTGCAAATGGGCGCGCAGCTCGGGCTGTGGTTGGGAAAGTGGTTTCGAATGGATATCTCGGACTGCCGCGCGTTACTCGCCGCGGGTGGAGGCGCTGGATTGGCCACGGCCTTCAACGCGCCCATTGCCGGAGCCGTGTTCGTCTTGGAAGAACTAGTTCGGCGATTCGATCCGCGGACCGCCCTCGCGGCATTGGGCGCCTCCGCCGGAGCCATTGCAGCCGCCCGATGGTTCCTCGGCCAAGCGCCCGATTTTGCACTTTCGGCAATTTCCTTTCCGTCACCCGGCACTGGCTTCCTCTTCTTCGGGCTTGGGCTGGTCGCGGGCGTTGCCGGTGTGCTTTACAACCGTGGCCTACTCGTAGGACTGAGGTTGGCAGACGCTTGCCATCGGGTGCCTGTAGAATTGCGGGCAGCCTTCATCGGTGGCTTGGTCGGTGCCGTCGCCTGGTTGGCGCCGGACTGGGTTGGCGGTGGTGATCCGCTAACGCAGCGGGCGCTGTCTGGCCAACAGGCTCTCACGGTCCTGCCGGTGCTATTCGTGGTCCGATTTGTCCTGAGTCTCGGATCCTATTGCGCCGGCACCCCGGGCGGTCTGTTTGCGCCGCTATTGGTATTGGGCGCCCAACTCGGGCTCTTGTATTCCGCCGTCGGGCAATGGCTACTGCCGTCGGTTACGACTCCGTCTTCTGCCTTCGCCGTCGTGGGCATGGCGGCGCTCTTTGTCGCAGTCGTTCGCGCCCCCGCCACCGGAATTATTCTGGTTACGGAACTGACGGGGAATGTCACCCTCTTGCTACCGATATTGGCCGCCTGCTTTGGAGCAATGTTAATCCCACTCTTGTCGGGCGACCGTCCCATCTATGATTCGCTCCGTGAGCGAGTCTTGCGAGTTGCGCCTGGCACCGACACAGGCGTGGAGCCGGACCACTCCAGAACGATCGCGCAGGAAGTTCAGCGTCACCGATGTCGCTGACCGTTTGAGCGCCTACCTCCCGAAATCAAGTCGGCGTTGCTCGCGCTGTCCGTACAATACCATTGGCGTAATCCCACGCGAGAGAGTGATTCAATCCTATCGATCACTCATAAAGTTCGAACTCACCTCATTCTCCTTGGGCGTTTTCCGTTTCTCACCTGATGAAAGCATGTTCGGATTGCTGGATAAAGCGTTGGTCACGCAAACCCTTCGATCGAAGATCAGTTTGTGAAGCCTGAAACTAAAATCACGGAACGCACGAACTTCCATGAAACCACATTCACAACTATCCAAGTGGGCCGCGGCGATGCTGGCCGCCTTCGTCGCACTCACCGTGCCGGCAGCGGAGCAACCCAAGAAACCCAACATCGTCTTTGTCATTAGCGACCAGCGAACCTACCGCCTGTTCGCCAGCGCCGATTATTCTCTGCCCGCACTCGATGCGATTGCCCGCCACGGCGTCACGTTCCGCAACCATTACATCTCCTCGGCGATGTGCTCGCCGTCGCGTGCCTCCCTCCTCACCGGCCGGCCGCCACAACTCACGGGCGTGTTCGATCAAATGCAATATCCCTTCACGCCGACGCTCAGGCCGGACCTGCCGAATGTAGGGTCGGTGCTGAAAGGCCTGGGCTACAAGACCGCCTATTTCGGGAAACTGGAAATGGACAAACGCATTCTCAACCCGGACCCCAAAGTCAACTACCACGCGGCCATTCAACGCTACGGCTTCGATGTCTTCAGCGCCGGCGGGGACATCGGAAGCCAACCACGAAGCGGCTTCGACAATGACCCTTTCATTGCAGGCGAAAGTGTCCGCTGGCTGCGCGTCAACGCGGGTGCAGCGCGCCGAACCGGCCAGCCGTTCTTCATGGTCGCTAGTTTTGTGAACGCTCACGACATTATGTACGGCAATGCCAACATCCCCGACCAGCCCGCAATCCAAAAGGCCATCCCGCCGGAGACGCTCCCGCCGCTGCCAGCGAGTACGCTTTACGAAAAGCAATGGTCCTTCACGCTGCCGGCCAGTCTTACCGAATCGCTGACCGCCCCCGGTATGCCGCCCGCGATTTTGGAATACAAGAGCGGCTGGGACGGCTGGTCGGGCACGATCCCCACGGACCGCAAAGATATGTGGCAAGTCTTTTACAACTATTACCTCAACTGCATTCGGGACGAAGACCGCGCTCTCCAGCAACTGGTGGACGTAATGAACGAAATGGATCTATGGCGGGACACGATCGTCATTTTCACGTCCGATCACGGCGAGATGGCCGGCGCTCACGGCGGCTTGAAGGGTAAAGGGCCGTTCTGCTACGAAGCCAACGCCCATGTGCCGTTCATCATCGCCAGCCCGGTCGCCAAGGCCGGAGCCAGTTGTGACGCGCTGACCAGCCATCTGGATCTACTCCCAACGATCGTCGGTTTGACGGGAGTGCCGGAGGCCAGCCGCCCGGCGGCCGTCAAGGCGTTGCCCGGGCGCGACTTTTCCGGACTGCTCGCCGACCCAGAAAATGTCGGCGTGCAGGCGGTGCGACCGGCCGTCCTCTTCAATTATTTGGGCGTGAGCACGGTGGGCGCAGACTATCTCAGCAAACTGCTTAGCTCGCTAAATATGGGTCAGCCTACTCCGCCAGTTACCGAGGCGAAGCTGGGCAAACGCGGCTTCCTCTCTTTCGCGTTCAATGGACGCTACAAGTTCGCGCGCTACTACGCGCCGAACGATTTCAACACGCCACAATCGTTAGAGGATCTTTTCCAGCACAACGACGTTCAGCTTTTCGATTTGGACAGCGACCCGGACGAAGTTCGCAACTTGGCCGCCGAACCGGAGAAGAACCGGGCATTGATCTTGAAGATGAACAGCCTCTTGAACGATCTCATGGCGATGGAGGTTGGTGTCAACGACGGCAGCTTTTTGCCAAATGAGATTCGGCCGAAATGAAATGCGCCCAACGTCGATCTGCTCTTCTACTCGTACCGCAAAGCATCGATCGGATCGAGGCGCGCCGCCTTCAACGCCGGAAAAAAACCGAACACGATTCCGATTACCGCGCTGACGGAGAAGGCCATGATCACTGAGCTATTCGAGATCAGGGTGGGAAACTCGAAGTACTTTGTCAGCAGCGGCGCGAGCCAGAAGCCGGTGGCGATTCCGAGTCCGCCTCCCAAAACGCTGAGCAAGACCGCTTCGGTCAAGAATTGACTCAGCACATCACGTCCGCGGGCGCCCACTGCCAAGCGGATGCCAATCTCGCGGGTCCGCTCAGTCACACTCACCAACATAATATTCATGATGCCGATCCCGCCCACCACCAGCGAGATGCCCGCAAAGAAGCTGATCAGAATGGTCATGATCCGATTGTTCGCGTTAAAAAAGTCACTGGTCTCCTGCTGGGTGCGAACCATAAAGTCGTCATCGCGGCCTTCAGGAATCTGATGTCGCTGACGGAGCAATGAAGTGAGTTGCTCCTGCACATCGGCGATTCCGGCGGGAGAGTCTGCTTGCACGAACAGCGAGCGAAACTTGGTATCGCCGGAGAGTCGCTTCATCACGCTGGTGTAAGGGACCAGCACGATGTCGTCCTGATCCTGTCCGAAGCTGCCGGAGCCCTTCGCCTCGAGCCAACCGACGATGGTGAAGGGCGCGTTCTTGATCCGTATGATCTGGCCAACCGGATCGACGTTTTCACCAAAAAGAGTTTTCGCCGTAGTGGCTCCGATTAAGCAAACCTTGTTGGCATTGCGGACATCTTGCTCGGAGAAATTGTCGCCGCTACGGAGAGCCCAGGAACGAGCGGTCAGGTATTCCGCGCTGACACCGGACACTTGGACCATGCTGTTTTGGTTGCCCACAGCGACCTGAGCTCCACCGACGCGCGCCTCCGGACTTACGGCCGAGATACCGCTGATTTCGCGCCGAATCGCGTCGTAGTCGGCCACCGTCAAGTTCGGAGCCATGCCGAATCCACCGCGAACACCGCCACGGGACATGTTGCCGGACATTACCGTGAGGAGGTTTTGTCCCATGCCGGCGATGCGTTTATCCACTTCGGCCTTGGCGCCCGCGCCCATGCTGACACCGACGATCACCGCGGCGATCCCAACAATAATTCCGAGCATGGTGAGGAACGACCGGAGCACATTCCGCCGCAGCGCCCGCAAGGCGATTCGCAACACAGCAATCATAAGATTTAAGCCAACTGGATCGCCTTCTGTTCCGCTTCGAGCTTGGCCAGCTCTTCGGCGGCGATACTGCGTTCTTTCACGGGCTCATCGCTCCGGATCAATCCGTCGCGCATCACCACCACGCGACGGCAATACCGAGCGATGTCAAGTTCGTGCGTGACCATGACGAGCGTGATGCCTTGGTCGTTTAGCTTTTGAAAAATCCCCATGATCTCGATGCTGGTGCGGGAATCGAGATTGCCCGTAGGTTCGTCTGCGAGCAGGAGCTTGGGCTGATTGACCAGACCACGGGCGATCGCGACGCGCTGTTGCTGTCCGCCGGATAACTGACTCGGCGTATGGTCCGCTCGTTCGCCCAGGCCCACCAGTTCGAGTGCCTTGATCGCCAGGTCCCGTTGCTGACGCCCCGGAAGCGGTGGCCGGGAGTACAGCATTGGCAACTCGACATTCTCCAGCGCGGTGGTGCGTGCGAGCAGGTTGAAGCCCTGAAAGACAAAGCCGATCTTGCGGTTGCGCAAATCAGCCAACTCGTCGCGATCGAGGTCACCGACGTTCACCCCATCGAGCAAAAATCGACCACTCGTCGGGCGGTCCAGACATCCGAGCGTATTCATCATGGTGCTCTTGCCCGAACCACTGGCGCCCATGATGGCAACGAATTCACCGGGTTGGATTTCGAGGTTCACGCCCCGGACGGCTTGCACCTGCACTTCACCTGAAGTGTAGGTTTTTCGAAAATCCTCAAGTTGGATGACCGGTACAGCCACGGCAGATTCCTTGGAGAATTCCTTCGTCAAGTTGGGTGAGGGGCTAGCGGCGGGGCGGTCCGCCAAACGGTCCACCGAATGGATTCGCCGTCGGACCAGCGGCCGTAGACGCGGTGACAGTTCCACTCACGATAACATCCCCCTCTTTCAAGCCCTCGGAAATCTCAGTGTTAGTCCCATCACTAATACCGGTTTTGACGGAGACGGCCTTGAGGACGGGTTTGCCGGGCGACGACTGGTCGGGATCGATCAAATAGACGGTGCGAATCGCCGGCCCTTCATTGACCGGCGCCCGTCCGCTACTTCCCATCATTCCCCCAGGCCCGCCAGGCCCTCCGCCGCCGGGTCCTCCTCCGCTAGCCATCATCGCCCGCATCCGCTCGCGCATTTGACGATACTGCTCTTTTTGTTCGGGGGTGAGAGTCGCCTCAAACTTGGCCCGTTCGTCTTCGGTGGGGCGTCGACCCTCGGCAACCCACGGTGGTACGGGCAAGTCCCCCATCGGGCGCGGACCGCTCGGGGCGTTGGTCCCCGCGGCTTTGGCCACCGCGTCGTTGGTCGATCCTACGACCAAGCCTTCCGGCGGGCGGAAGCGCAAGGCGGCATTCGGAATGCGAATAACATTGGTGCGTTGGGACGTGATGATGGAGGTGTTGGCCGTCATTCCAGGACGCAACTTCATGTCTTTGTTCTCGACTTCGACGATCGTGGAATAGGTGACGACATTTTGGTTCGTAACCGCAGCGTAGCGGACCTGTCGAACGCGGCCGGTGAAAAGCCGATTCGGAAAGGCATCTACTGTGAAATTGACCTTTTGACCTTCTTCGATACCACCGACATCAGCCTCACTGACCATCGTTTCGATCTGCATTTGAGCGAGATCATGAGCGATGGTGAACATTTCGGGAGTATTGAAGCTCGCGGCCACCGTCTGGCCCGCGTCCACTTTGCGGGAAATCACTATTCCACTGATCGGCGCGGTGATGACCGTGCGATCCAGATTCACTTTGGCACGTTCAACCGAAGCTTCCCGCGTCTTGACTACCGCTTTAGCTTGTTGAAGGGCCACGTCATTCTGTTGGTACTCGGACTCAGAGATCAGCTTGGCGGCGAATAACTCTTGGCCGCGTTTGAAATTAAATTCGGCTAGCGCGAGGGCAGCCTTGGCGTTAGCCAGGTCGGCATCAGCCGACGCCAGATCCCGTTCATACGTCGAGGAATCCACCTTCGCCAGGATGTCACCGGCCTTCACCTTCGAATTAAAATCCACGTTCATCTCGGTGATGATGCCGGAAATTTGACTCCCGACTGTGACAATCCGCACCGGGTTAAGCGCCCCGTTGGCGGTCACCAGGTTGGTGATGTTGCCGATGCTGACGCGATTAGTGCGAAGCTCCGGCGCGCCCGCGGAAGCCGAGTTTGGGCCATGTTTCCATCGGTAATAGGCCCACCCGCCACTGCCCGCGATCGCGGCAATGATGATGAAGGTGGGCCAACGGGATTTGCGGGAGGCAGACATGGGTGGGGAGCGAGACGGAACAGTGATTTAAGAAATGGGTAAGAGCAGCGGGAAGTTCAATCGCCCGCGGCAAATCGGGCAGCGAATGTCGTAGCGTCCTTGGGCCATATCAGGGCTCGCCCAAGGCTAACTTCGCTTGGACAGGAACGTCTACCTTAGCGGTGCCGACATCGGAGAATTCAACCGTCGTGGTGCGGCCGATCGTTCGTTCGGATCCGTCGGGTAGGTTGAAAATGCTCTCCACCGTTACCGCGTATTTCGTAAGCTTTCCGTCTTCCAACCAGTAACGAACGTTGCCCTTCGCGTTCTTCGGTTCCGGCCCCCCGCGTTGGCCTCGACGGAAAGAAGCCATCTCCGTGGCGGCCTCAGGAGTCAACTCACCTGACCACATCGCGCCTTCGCGTCGCACACCTTTGAGTTTGCTCACGAGGGCGGAGGCTTCAACGGTCGGGGACCGCACGGATAGAAGCATGCGTCCCAAGATGGCGGAGTCGGGAGTCGCTCCGGCTCCGAATTGGGGCGGGGGAAGTTCAGCCGCAGTTTTCCAACCGTTAGCAGTTTTCGCGACTCCATTCGTACCGTGCAAGACTACCTCGACTGAGACGCCGTTCATCTCGCCGGTCACGCAGGCCCAACCATCCGAACTAACGACGCCACGTTGCGGGCCGGGCGAAAACGGCACGCCCACGACTTCGGAGGTCGTCTTCCAAGCGTAGCTGGACGCGGAGTTGAGTTTGGCGAGCGCCGACTGCAATTCATTGGTTGGTGCCGCTGCTGCCAAACCGAGAGGGGCCAGCAAGAGCAGGAATCGGAATAGGCAGTTCATGAGGCATCAGCCATCGCAGTTCGACAGGACAGACCGCAACCAGATTTTTGGGTTACAAACTCGTGAGCCAAAGTAGAGGTCGCCTGGCCGGCCCAAATCGCGGGGATGCGCGCCTGGCGTTACACTTGTCAAGGCAGGGACGGCACCTCAGTCTTCCAATCTACGCGGCGGAAGTGATGAAGCCGTCCAGTCGGGCAACGCCATCTTTCGCCAAAGAGTCTGTGGGAGTCCGATGCGAGCCACCGAACCGAAAAATCATCGCGCACGGGCAGTGCTATCGCTGATCGGTGATACCCCGATGGCGCCCCTGCGCTTCGAAAAAGAGGGCCTTACGATTCACGCCAAGTGCGAGTTCCGAAATGCCAGCGGCAGCGTCAAGGATCGCCTCGCGAAACACGTGCTCCTCGATGCCGAGGGCAACGGCACCCTCACGCCCGAATCGATCATTCTCGAGTGCAGCAGCGGCAATACTGGCATTGCCTTGTCGATGGTCGGCGCTGCAATGGGTTACCGCGTGACCATTTTGATGTCGTCCAGCGCAAGCGGCGAGCGGCGCAAATTGATCCGCCAACTCGGCGCGGACTTAATTCTGTTTGAGAGTGCCGGCCGCTATCAAACCGGCATCGAAATCTCTCGGGCCATGGCGGCGCAGGACCCGCGTTACTTCCTCCCGCGCCAATTTGAGAACCCGCTCAACGTGATCGATCACGAACAGTCTACCGGGCGAGAAATCGTCGCTCAAATCAAGAGCCCCATCGACGCATTCGTCCATGGATACGGCACCGGCGGCACGCTGGCCGGTTGCGGGAAGGCGATCAAGAAGCGGTGGCCCCAAGCACGTATCTACGCCATGGAACCGGCGGAACAGGCCTTGCTCGCGGGAGAATGTCCGTGCTGCCATTTCATTGAGGGCGTGGCCGATGGATTTATCCCCCCTCTCTTGCGCGACGCGCCACTCGATGGCCGGGTCGAGATCACTAGCGAAGAGGCCATGGCCATGACACGCCGCCTGCATCGTGAGTTCGGATTGCTCGTGGGAACATCCTCGGGGGCCAACGTCGTGGCAGCCCTTCAAATGGCCGCCGAATTGGGACCGAAGGCAACCATCGTTACGCTGCTCTGCGACCGCGCCGAGCGTTACTTTAGCACCGCACTGTTCGATCTGCCCGGTCGTGAACAGATCGCTGATTCCCATCCAGCGCTGGTATAACAGAGGTATCCCGACTAGCAGCTCTTGGAACTAGTTTCTCGCGTTCGCGGCCGACTACGTCCCGAAGGACTTGTGCGGTTTTGAAATGGGCGGTTGTTATGGGATACAATGACGGTCACCGACACTGAGCTTCTGCGTCGATACACGGACCAAAAGTCTGACGACGCTTTCGCGGAACTCGTCGCGCGGCATCTCGACCTGGTTCATTCGGCGGCGTTGCGCCAAGTAAATGGCGATGCTGCCGACGCGGCCGATGTCGCCCAGGCGGTCTTTACCGACCTGGCCCGGAAAGCGCGCCAACTGACCCGCCACACTTCCCTCACTGGCTGGCTTTACACCAGCACTCGCTTCCTTGCCGCCAATACGCGTCGCACCGAGTCGCGCCGTCGCTCGCGTGAACAGCAGGCCCACGCCATGAACCAGCTCCTCCAACCCGACATTCCGGATCCCGAGTGGGATCAACTCCAACCCGTACTCGATGAAACGATGCACGAGCTGGACCAGCCGGATCGGGAAGCCGTGTTGTGGCGATACTTCGAACGACGTTCTCACGCCGAAATCGGTTCTCGGCTGGGGCTAAGTGAAAATGCAGCCCGCATGCGAGTCGATCGCGCGCTGGACAAGCTTCGCGCCGGCCTCGCGAACCGAGGGATTCATTCAACCGCTGCCGTCCTCGGTGGTGTGCTCGGTCAAAAGTCGGTCGCCGCGGCGCCTCCTGGTATGGCGGGAGAGATTAGTCGAATTGCCTTGGCGGGATCAGCTTCAGCGATCGTCGCGCCGTCCGCCGCTGGGTTCTTTCGTCGGTGGAGGGTGCCAATCGCTTTGGCCGCCTTGACGCTGCTCGTGCTCATACCCGCTGGCCTGTTGCGTTCGGCCAAAGAGGCGGGCGCGATTGACGGCCGCCAGGGAGGAATCTCTGCGCTCGGTGCCGCTTCCGATGCCACATCGAGGTCTCGGGCTGAATTCGTCGCGAACACAGGTGACGCGACCGCTGACACTCCCGACGGAACCACGAGTAAAGATGCCACCGCGACCAATGTTCTCGTGTTGACGGTCCTGGCCGCCGAGAGCGGCAAGCCGTTGGCTAATGTCCCCATCAATCAGCGCGGCTGGGAAGGCGAGCGATTTGTCGGAAAACGACTGGTGACGTTGCGGGACGGCACCTGCCGAGTGCCGTTCTCGACGAACAGCGCGGAATTGGAGCTGACCACTCAGGCCGATGGTTTTGCAGACACCCGCCTGGTGTGGAGCCCGAAGCGAGGCGAAATAATTCCGGCGACCTACACGGTGAAACTTCGGCGGCCGGTTAAACTCGGCGGTCGTGTAGTCGATGCCGATGGCCAACCTGTCGCGGGCGCCAAAGTCGGCTTCAATCATGAGGAAGAGCCAGCCCTGGTACGACGCCCCGAGAGCTACGAATTCGGCTGGATCGAGGTCGTCACTGACGACGCCGGCCACTGGGAGATCAATCGGATCGCGGAAGAAATGGTTCGGCGAATTTACGGCGGGGCACGTTATGCCGAGTTGGTTGATTCTCCACCAGTGTGGGTGGGCAAGGACGCCCAGGCAGAACAGGAGCTAAGGAAGGGAACGCACGTTTTTAAACTGGGACGTGCCGCAGAGATTACCGGTGTGGTGGTAGATTCCGAAGGTAACCCAATCTCGAGCGCCAAAGCGGCGTTGGGTAATGTCGGCAATTCAGGTCGCCGCGAGGCCATCGCGGATGCCCAAGGCGCGTTTACGTTGCGAGGATGCGCCCTGGGTAAGGGCCTCCTTTCAGCCCAAGCATTAGGCTTCGCCGCCACGACGGAAGAAGTGAGTATCTCGACCAACTCACCCCCATTCCGCTTGGTGCTGAAGGCTGGCGCGGAGTTGCGTCTGCGGATTGTGAACCACGACGGCCAACCGGTTCCGAAGGCGCATGCCTGGCTGAACACGTTGGAACGTGGTCCGATTGACCCGGATCATCCGAAGCCTCCCATCATCCAGGCGGATGTTGATCTCAGATCCGATGAAGAGGGGCGCGTCGTGTGGAGCGAAGCTCCCGACGCCAACCTAGAGTTCGATCTCTCTGCCAAGGGATACATGCGGGTGAGCAACTACAAAATACGCCCTGACGGCCAAGAGCACACCGTCATCTTGCCTCCTTCCCTAACTATTTTCGGTACGGTTCAAAACGCCGACACCGGGAAGCCAGTCCCGAAGTTCCGCGTCATCACGGGCTGGCCTCGAATCGATTTCGGACCTAGCGGAGCCATCACCAACGCCGACTGGAGCACGCTCGACCGGTTCTGGATGACGTTTGCCAGAGGGGAATTTCATCATTCATTCGACGAGGCGGTGATTGGAGGGATGGCGAACCCGGGCTATATCCTGAAGTTCGAGGCAGAAGGTTACGCGTCATTCGTTTCCCGGACGATTGCCGCTGACGAAGGGAAAGTGCGCCTCGACGTGGTCCTCAATCCGGCCTCCGAATCCACGATCACTGTCCTCAGCCCCGAAGGTTCGCCGGTGCGACAAGCGGAGGTGGCGTTACTAACCGCAGGGTCAACGGCGACCTTCGACGGCCGGGCTTTCGAACCCGATAGCAGCCCGGGAATGATTCGGATCATGACTGACGCCCAAGGTCAGTTCCGCTTGCCCGGTGATGACACCATCATTCGGATTCTAATTGCCCACGCCAGCGGCTTCCTGGATGTCCGGCCACCTCAGTTCCACGGTGAATCGCCATGGACATTGCAACCGTGGGGGCAGATTGAAGGCACCTGGTTGGCCGGCGATCAACCGGTGGCAGGACGGGAACTCTTAGTTCAAGCAACCGAAGGACTGACCGGCATGCTACAATTCGACTTCACCCGCTACCGACTGGCAACCGATGCCGCGGGCCGCTTCCAGTGCGACCGCGTACCACCCGGGCGAGTCAAGCTCGTCCGGCTGACGCGGCAGGAGCAGGGCGGTGGCCGAACGAGTTGGCGGCATGGCAAGGCGGTCGAAGTGGAAATCAAACCAGGAGAAGTAACCTCGGTAATGCTCGGCGGCGCGGGTTATACCGCCTCGTTGCGACTCGCTTGGCCAACCGGAAGTCCCGGCAAAACCGGCGGTCGAGTTTTTGGCGGCATCCACACTCCGCCGCCGGCCGGGATGTCTGAATTGGTCTCCAACCCCGAGGCCCTCGCACGCTTCCAGCAGACGCCAGAGTTTCAGGCCTTCGTCAAGACCGCCCGCCAGTTTGAGTTTTTGATTCGGAACGACGTGGCGACAGCCGAAGAAGTTGAGCCGGGGGAGTATGAGGCGACAGTTGTCGTCCTCGGCGAAGCCGAGAAAGGAGTTCCCCCTGGGCCAATATTCTCTGGCAGGACACGAGTCAGCATCCCTGCCGAGCCTGGCAGTGGCCGCTTGGATCTCGGCGAAATCGTTCTCGAGGCGACATCCGCGCCGGTGGGGCAATAGCTGGGGACATTCGCGAAGGCGCTCAGCCCGGCCCTTCTTGATCCGCTTCCAGCGTGCGCTTCTGGCGGCGGGCGGCCTCAGCAACCCAGTCGACGGGTTTCGCCGCCTTCGCCTTCGCCTCAGGGGCCACACTCTTTAGTAATTCTGCCAAGGTCGTGCGCAGGATCGCTTCATGGTCTCGACGGTAACGATGGAGGTCAGCCCTCGTTGGGTGCGTTCGCCCAGCGAGATGATGACACAGCGGCTCTTCTTCACACAGCGCAGCAATGTCCCAGGAATTATACCGTCCCGTAGCCCAACACCAGAGCAGCACCGCCGCCAGGTTTCGAGCGTCAGCGTTGGTCGCCGCCTCGGCAGGCAAATGAGCTACCCGATCTTGAATCAACTTCACCAGTCGCACCGCCGGAACCCATTCGCGCAGGTTTTCGGGAGCCGCGTGAGGCATCCCGTCATCGTAGTCGGAGCGCCGCATGATCAGCGTGCTTTCGCCAGTGTCAGGATCGGTCACGGGAATGGGAGCGAGAATGGATGATGAGCCACGCGACCACTAAGATTTTGGAGTGGCGGCGGCGGTGACGATGGCTTCCGCCAATTGTTCCGGAGTCCATTCGTTTCCGACAAACACTTTCGCGAGCTTGCCCTGTGGATCGATCACCAGCGTGCGCAGATTGTGGTTTTGATTTGCGATGCTCACCTCCCGCCCGAAGTAAAGTCCGGTGCTGATGGCAAACGGTTCGATCTGGTCGAAGCCGCCCGTGGCCAAGGTCCAGTGTTCGGGGTCGGCCTTCCAGCGTTGGCCATAGGCTTTCATTATGGCGGGCGAATCGAACTCGGGGTCGAACGTGAGCGAGAGCAAATGCCAGTTCGTGGGGCCGGCCGAACGAGCGGCCAGCAATCGCTGAGTTGCTCCAAAAGCGTCGCTCATTTTGGGACAGAACAACGGGAAGGGACACCGCGTAAAAATGAAAGTTACCGCCAACGCCTGGCCGTGAAAGGATCTCAGATCGAATCGTTTCCCGAGTTGGTTGGTGAACGAATAGTTGGGAACCATTTGCCCGACTTGCAGCTCGGGCACCGTTGGGAGTACGCGATAGCCCGCCTGAGCATTCGTCTTCGTTGCGTTATCGGTCACCGCCAAAGCCGGCGGCGCATTACTGGTTACGCGGA
This sequence comes from Verrucomicrobiales bacterium, assembly GCA_003445095.1. Classification (GTDB taxonomy): domain Bacteria; phylum Verrucomicrobiota; class Verrucomicrobiia; order Limisphaerales; family UBA9464; genus UBA9464. Next base: position 291 of record DLVS01000222.1, on the reverse strand, counting down.
CTTCATCAATCCACGCGTCATTCGCCGTGACGCGCATCCGAAACGCGACCCCGTCGCCCGGGTTAACACCAGCGAGTTCCTTGGAGTCACGCACGGTGAACGGCATCGTCATCGCGATCATATACCCCGGAATCTCTTCGTGCCGGATGACGACGGTTTTGTCCTCAGGCTTCAGCGAGCGAACAACCCCAGTGACCGCATAGTTAGTAATTCCGGCTTCGGCATTGGCTACCACCCCGGACGAACTGGGCCGGCAACCGACCCAAAGCCTTCTGCTTGAAACAAAAAATA
>DLVS01000232.1 GCA_003445095.1 Verrucomicrobiales bacterium | reverse complement strand
GCGGCGCCACGGTGTTGATTCCAAACGCGAACGAAATATCGGGACTGATCCGAAGCCGGCACCAATTCGGCTTCAGGTCGAACTTCTCATACATCGTGGGGGGCTGGCGCAAACGAACCAGCACTTCGGTGCACGTTACGGGGAGGCACTTCCCGGCGCGGATGAAAAATGGCACTCCACGCCAACGCCACGAATCTACTTCCAGACGCAAGGCAGCAAAGGTCTCCACCTTAGAATCGCGAGAAACACCGGGTTCCTGGCGATAGCCGCGAAATTGTCCCCGCACGATGTCATCACTCCCGAGAGACGGAATCGCTTTGAGCACCTTTACCTTCTCATCGCGCAGCGATTCGCTGTCGGTTCGGACCGGCGGTTCCATCGCCAAGTTGGCGAGCACTTGGAAAAGGTGATTCTGCATCACATCGCGGATGGTTCCGGTTTGATCGTAGAACGCCCCCCGGCCCTGCACGCCGAAATCCTCCGCCATCGTAATCTGGATGCTCTCGATGTGTTCGCGATTCCAGAACGGTTCGAACATCGCGTTGGCGAACCGAAGGAACAGCATGTTGTGTACGGGTTTCTTCCCGAGGTAGTGATCAATGCGAAAGATCCGTCCTTCATCAAACGTGCCGAGCAAGATGCCGTTCAGTTTTTGCGCCGAACTCAGGTCCGTACCGAAAGGTTTTTCGACGATGACGCGCGCGCCCGCCGGGGCGCAACCTGACTTGCCGAGCTGTTCCACGACCGTGCCGAACAACAACGGGGGAATGGCGAGGTAATGCGCAGGGTACTGGGCGTTACCCAGTTCGCGGCGGATCGCTTGGAAGGTCGCCGGATCGTGATAATCGCCATCCACATAGCGCAACAGCCCCTCGAGTTTGCTGAACGCGGCGGCATCGAGGCCGCCGTGTTTTTCGAGACTGTCCTTCGCCCGAGCTTTGAGTTGATCGAGGTTCCAACCCGCCTTCGCCACTCCGATGACGGGCACTTGGAGATGCCCGCGCTTCAACATGGCCTGGAGCGACGGAAAGATCTTCTTGTACGCTAGGTCCCCGGTGGCTCCGAAGAAAACCAGTGCGTCAGCATGCGGAATAGTCATGGGATCGCGTTATTTGGAGGGCTTTTCGAGGTGGCCGCCGAACTCGTAGCGCATGGCCGAAAGCAGCTTGTCTTGGAAATCCGCTTCGCCCCGAGAACTGAATCGTTCGTAGAGCGCCGTGGTGAGCACCGGCACCGGCACGCCTTCGTCGATGGCTGCCTTGATCGTCCAACGGCCTTCTCCCGAATCGGACACTCGGCCGGCAAACTTCGACAGCGCGGGATCCTTGGCCAACGCGTCGGCCGTGAGATCCAGCAACCACGAAGCAATCACACTGCCGCGACGCCAGACCTCAGCGATGTCGGGGAGATTCAATTCGTACTGGTATTGCGAAGGGTCGCGCAATGGCGTGGTTTCGGCATCAACCGCATGCGCGCGTTTGCCCACGTTAGCAGCGCGCAACACCCCCAAGCCTTCGGCGTACGCCGCCATGATTCCGTACTCGATTCCGTTGTGAACCATTTTGACAAAGTGACCGGCGCCGTTGGGCCCGCAGTGGAGGTAGCCGTCTTCGGCCGTGCTGGTGTTCTGGCCCCGTCCCTCCGTTCGAGGAATGTCGCCGCGACCGGGAGCGAGCGTGGCCAGAAGCGGATCAAGATGTTTCACGACTTCGGTTTCGCCGCCGATCATCATGCAATAGCCCCGCTCGATGCCCCAGACGCCGCCGCTGGTGCCGACATCCACGTAGTGAATTCCCTTCGTCTTCAGCTCACCCGCGCGGCGCAAATCGTCGACGTAATAGGAATTCCCTCCATCAATCACGATGTCGCCGGAGCTCAACAACGGAACCAAGCTAGCCAGCGTGGAATCGACAACGGCGGCCGGGACCATCAGCCAAATCGCGCGAGGCGCGCTAAGTTTGCCCACGAATTCGGCCAACGTGGCGGCGCCGGTAGCGCCCTCACCGGACAGTTCCGCAACGGCCTTGGGTGACATGTCGAAGACCGCGCACGAATGGCCGGCGCGAATGAGGCGCCGGACCATGTTGGCGCCCATCCGGCCGAGGCCGATCATTCCCAGCTCCATAGCTACCCTCCCTTGAGCGAACGATGTTTCAATCGACAGTCAGGACCGCCTGGAACGATCCTGGGCGCATTCATGAGCGTTCAAAGTCAGCATCTTGCAGCAAGCACAAAGCGTCGAGCCATGGTTCCGTGCGCTCAGATACGACAATCCCCCCTACAACCTGGTCTGGACGGAATGATGATGCGCGAGAAGCGGGCAATGGCGTGGACGTTTGTTTCCTCAGCCATCAGCTGGACTCTCTGAGCTTGCGATAGCGCCGGATCAGGGCGTTGGTCGAACTGTCGTGCTCAAGCTTGGGCTCCGCATCCCCCTCGAGCTGGGGAACGATCTCCTGGGCGAGCGCCTTCCCCAATTCCACGCCCCATTGGTCAAAAGAATCGATCTGCCAGATCGTGCCCTGCGTGAAGACGCTATGCTCGTAGAGCGCAACCAGCTTACCCAGCGCAGCCGGCGTCAAATCGTCGAGCAGGATGACGTTTGATGGGCGATTGCCTTCGAACAACCGATGCGGCAACAGCCAGTCGGGCGTGCCTTCCGCCTTAACCTGCTTGGCAGTCTTGCCGAAGGCCAGCGCTTCGGCCTGGGCGAGAACGCTAGCGATCAGAATGTCCTGATGCCGACCCAATGGATTCAAGCTACGGGCAAACGCAATGAAATCACAGGGGATGAGGCGGGTACCCTGATGGATCAATTGATAAAATGAATGCTGCCCGTTAGTCCCTGGCTCACCCCAGTAGATCGGCCCGGTGTCGTAGTCGACCGCGACGCCGTCCCACGTCACATGCTTGCCGTTGCTTTCCATGGTGAGCTGCTGAAGATAGGCAGGGAA
>DLVS01000343.1 GCA_003445095.1 Verrucomicrobiales bacterium | reverse complement strand
GGCGACGATCGACGTCAGAATCCCGGCGACAACACCGTCCAAACCGTGCCTGTCTTCTGGACCTTCGAGCCGACGGATTCGAAGGGCCGAGTCTTCGTATCGATCTTCGGCCACTATATGTGGACCTTCGACGATCCCTATTTCCGTCTGCTGTTGCTCCGTGGAATCGCGTGGGCCGGGCGCGACTACCCGTATCGTTTCGACGCTCTCGCGGTGGATGGGGTCAAGTTGGAGGAGTGACCCATGAGCTGGCCAGAGCGGAAGCGTTGGTTGGAATCCTGGAGGGCAGCGGGTGCGGAGGTGGCACCGATGGATTGGTACGTGCGGCTTTCCGCGGCCTATTCAGAAACGCATCGGTACTATCACAACCAGCAGCATATTTTCGAATGCCTGGCGGAGTTTGCCTCGGCGCGCTGTCTAGCGCGGCAACCCGGCATCGTCGATCTGGCGCTCTGGTTTCACGACGCCGTGTACGATCCGCGATCGAGCGACAACGAAGAACGAAGCGCCGAATTGGCCCAGCGCAGTTGCGCCGATGCCGGGTTGAGCCAGGACGCCGCACGTACGGTCGCCCAGCTCGTGATGGCGACGAAAACTCATGAGTGCACCGGTGATCTTGATGCTGCAATGATGGTCGACGTCGATCTCAGCATCCTAGGTCGTGACGTGGACCGATTCTGCGAATATGAGCGCCAAATCCGCCAGGAGTACGCCTGGGTTCCCGACCCTATCTTCGCGTCAAAACGCGCGGAGATCCTGAATCGTTTCCTCTCACGACCGCGACTTTTTACGACCGACTGGTTCTTCCGCAAATACGAACTCCAGGCGCGCCAAAACCTGGAGTTATCAATCCAAAACCTGACTTCGTCGCTTGCATAGGGTTTCATTCGTGATCGCGCCACGGCGTAAAAATAGGAATTTCTATTCCCTTTTACGTCCTCGAGATCGAAGGGCCTCGCTGAGCGAGTTGGGTGCGGTTCTTCGGTCGGCGATTTCCTTCGCTGGACGATCCAAGCGGATCGGCACACATTGCGCCGAGACCCCTTATGTACCTTGGAACGTTACTTTCCGGCTGGCAGAGAGTACGTGCTTATGGCGGGAGGAGGCCAGGGCAGCACGCGTAAGGCATCATTGCTAACGGTGCGGCTCCACTGGCGTCCGGAACTGCCTCTCGAGGGTACCTGGGTTCCACCGGGTTGGAGGTTTTCTAGGGAAGGCAACGACCGCTGGACGACCCAAACGAACGTCGTGCATGGGGGAAGCGATGCACTGCAGGCTAGCCTCGCCGATTCGGGGCAAGTGGCTTTTCTGAGAAGCACAGTCATTGGACCGGGGATACTTTCGTTTTGGTGGAAGATCGACGCCCAAGCTCCAAGCGGGCTCGACTCGTTCGATCTGGGTGCGTTGGCGCTCACTGTTAACGAGTCGTTTGCCGTCGCGTTATCGGGCAAGAACGATTGGAAGCGAGAAGAATTTCGGCTTCCTGAAGGCCCGAACGAGTTAATCTGGGCGGCCCACGGTTTCGCGACTTCCCAGGACTCCGGTGCAGGCTGGATCAGTGATATAGGCTTCGAACCAACCGAACCAATTCGAGAGTTGCTCATATTTCCAAGCGATACGTCGTCAGCTGTTCTCGACTTCAGTTATGCGAGCATCCTACCTTACGCCATTCTTCGTTCTACCAACTTGGTCGACTGGCAAGTTTGGGCGGATAATGCGGTGGTTAAGCGTTGGACCAGCAGTTATTCACCGGACGGTGGAATCACCAAGATTTCTAATCTGCAGTTGGTCGTCCCAGCTTCGCCAGACGGCGTTCCGGCCTTCTTTAAGGCTGCCGCACCGTAAGACGCCATCCGCCTTCCCGGTGCGGTTCGTCGAGTTGGTTCGGTTATTCCTCAAACCTATAATTGAATGAACCGCCCATTCGGTGCGCAGTCACCGGCGCTCAGCCAAGAAATGACTGATGTCGGTTCATACGTCTCCGGCATGTGCAACGGCGCGTTTCACCGTTCACGGCCACGATTCGAGCTTGAGCCCGGTGACACGCTGGAACTCACGAATGTTGTTGGTGACGAGCGTGAGACCGTTGGCGACTGCTTGTCCGGCGATGAGCAAATCATAAGGCCCGATGGGCGTGCCCTGTCGTTCCAGTCTTGCGCGAATGTCCGCCGCGGCTTCCGGTCCGGCACGGTCAAGCGGCATTTCAATGATGGTGGAAATGAAACGCTCGACCTTTTGCCGTTCTTTCGCCGGGTCCTGAGCCTTTGACAGCCCGCAAAACAGTTCATAGACCGTGACCATTGCGACAGCGCAATCCGTCGGCGCCGCCTGGCTCAATCGTCGCACCATGCCCGGCCGTTGACGGAGCACGCCGATGCAGGTGTCGGTGTCGAGCAGGTAAGTCACGGCGGCTGGCTACAGCGGTTTTACTGGCGGTAGTTGGCCCTGGTCGGGCCGCGAAAATGCCGGATCGGTAATGTGAATCGAATCGAAGAAACCAGCCGGCCATGTTTTTGGTCGAATCGGCACCAGCACAATCGCCTCCCCCTCGTGACGAAGGCCGACGGTGGGGGTGGAGATGTGAAAGCCCTTCGGGAGGCGCACGGTCTGACACTCCCCTTCGTGGGTTACGGTTGCTGTTTCCATAGAGGCATTCTTTCGATGTCGTTCTTGCCGCTATTAATTTGCCACGATTTAGGCCTGCGCGTAAAGCCTGCTGCCTTTCATGTCCGGGGGGATCGTCAGCATTGTGATTCAACGGCGGAGGTCCCAGAATCCTTCCGAACCACCCATGAGCCGTCTGTTTCCAGTCCTGCTGCTTTTGTCCTGCCTGGCCGTGGAAGCTGCCGAGGCGCCACCGCCTCGGAAACGCGCCGACGTCGAGACGGTTCTCAAATTGGCGCCACCGCTCGCGGCCGGAACCACTCTGCGGCCGTTGCATCTGCTGTTGGTGGCGGGCCCAAAGGACCATGGTCCAGGTGAACACGATTATCCGGCGTGGCAACGACAGTGGGCGCCACTATTGGCGAAGGCGAACAATGTCCGGGTTTCCACTGCTTTTGCCTGGCCGAAGCCGGAGCAATGGGAAGGCGTGGATGTGGCCGTGTTCTATCTCAAAACCCAGTGGGACGCCGCGCAACTGGCGGATATCAAGCGGCATCAGGATCGAGGTGGTGGAGTCGTCACCATTCATTGGGCCATTGGCTGTGACCAGGACTGGGAAAAACACGCCCAGCGGTTCGGACTTTCCTACCGGGCCGCGTCCTACCGACATGGCCCCGTGGCGCTCAAACTCGCTGAACCCGAGCACCCCGTCGCGCTCGGACTGCCCCAAACGATGGCCTTCGTGGACGAACCCTATTGGCCGTTCATCGGGGACCCTTCCAAAATCCGCGTGCTGGCTACCTCCGACGAACAAATCAACCGGGGCGACGATCGACGTCAGAATCCAGGCGACGACACTGTCCAAACCGTCCCGGTATTTTGGACGTACCAGCCACCGGATACCCAGGCCCGAGTTTTCGTCTCCATTTTCGGTCACTACCTGTGGACCTTCGACGATCCCTATTTCCGTCTGCTGTTGCTCCGTGGAATCGCCTGGGCCGCGCGCGACTACCCATATCGTTTCGACGCGCTCGCGGTGGATGGGATCAAGTTGGAGGAGTGAAATCGTGACGAACGAGCTGACCCAGGAAAAGAGTTGGTTGGAGGCATTGCGCGAATCGACCGCTCTTCCGACTTGAATGAAGTAAGGGGCCGGCTGCTATCGGTCTCCATATTGATCCGTGGCGATGGTAAAGATGCTGCGGCGAAAGTGGGTAGTTTCCAGTATTCAGCTTCCGCGCCCTACTCCTGAGCCGATGCTTCGACGACTTCTGGACCGCTCGCAATGACGCCCTCGCCCTCGCCGCCTGACTTCCTCACCAACAGTTTTATCGTGCGCCCTGAAGCGACGTAGTGCGCCAGGCTTGCCTGCTCCCTGATGATTCAATCAACCTCATTGACCAGCGCCTTTTAGGCGCACTTAAGAGCACTTCTCACCCGACGAACCTTCTGAAATTTCCTATGCCCATCCAACTCGATCTCTCACGTTCCCTACGCCGCTGGCCCCAGGTGTTGGCTTTGATCGGCCTCGTGACCGTGGCGGGCGGATTAAGCCGAGCCAAAGCGGACGCCATCGTTTGGGACGGCGAGGCCGGCGATGGACTTTGGACAACGCCAGCCAATTGGTCCGGAGACCAAGTCCCGGGGATTGAGGATGAGGTTTCGATTCCAGAGTCTGCCGAGGTGGTGCTCCATGGTTCCCAAACAGTATTGGCTTTGGTGAACGGCGGTGCCCTCTGGGTTCAAGGTGGAGGCGACGGCAACGGCGCGGTGCTGACGATCTCCAGCAATGCGGTCAACCGGGGGATCATTCGCCTGGAATCCGTTAGCTCCACTTGGGCCAGCCTCCTGTTCACTTCCGGAAAACTGACCAATTCCGCCGAAGGAGTCATTGAAGCAAAGACCGGCTCCGGTGGACCTCGATCCATCACGGGCCATCTGGTCAATCAGGGGCTGATTAAAAGCGCCGCGGACTATTTCCCCGTCCTGGGCATCTACGAACTGGACGGCGGGGTGATGGAAGGGTTCGTCGGACTCGGCGGCAACGGCGAAGTGCGAATCACTAAGGCTCCTTCGACCCCTGCGCCGGTCGTTTTGTGGGGAGGAACTCGGCTCACCACGGACAATCCACCGGGCGTTGAGCTCTGGGTGCAAGGTGGAGGCGAGAGCGACGGCGCGGTGCTGACGATCTGCAGCAATGCCGTTGACGGGGGGATCATTCGCCTGGAATCCGTTAGCTCCACTTGGGTCAGCCTCCTGTTCACTTCCGGAAAACTGACCAATTCCGCCGAAGGAGTCATTGAAGCAAAGACCGGCTCCGGTGGACCTCGATCCATCACCGGTCATCTGGTCAATCAAGGGCTGGTCAAGCGCGCCGCCGCCTATTTTCCCGC
>DLVS01000091.1 GCA_003445095.1 Verrucomicrobiales bacterium | reverse complement strand
GTCTATTGTACACGACAAAGAGACCCGACGGCGACCAGACAAACAGGAAGGGCGATCGCCCGCCGACCCAGCGCGGCTCGGGATCGTCTTTGGTCGGGGGAGCCGAACGCCCTTCTTCAAGCACTCGGTATTGACCTCCCCACGCCGCTTCGCAATAGCGGGCCAGTCCCGAGGCATCCAAGTACCGCGACCGGCGCAGTAAGAGGGCAAGGGAAATCATGGGCTTTGTGCCCGCGTTCTCCAGCGCCGCGGCATCGGTCAACGCCCGGGGAGAAAACTGGCGGAAGACGTCCCACCCCAACCAACCGAGTCCACCCAACGCGACCAATTGCCAGACGCTAAATCCTTTCGTGACCAGTCCCCAGGCGAACGGCGCGGCCAGCAAACCGAGCAGCACCACAGTCGGCCAACGAACCCAGCCAACTCGAAACCACAACAACACCCCTGCCCCAATCACCAGCGCGCCAAATGTAAGGAGCAGCCCGCCAGCATTCCCCACGACATCCTTACCCCAAGATCCCACGCCGACCCAGCAGAAGACTCCGCCCCAAAAGATCGTGAAGAGCGACGTGATGGTTCGCTCTCCTCCGGGAGTGCGCAGCTTGAAGGGCACCCACCTACGGTCTTCAACTCCGGCGCAACGCGAAAGTGAAATTCACTCGGCCCTCCGGTTGATTGGAGCGAAGTTTATCAACCGCCGCTCCGCGATCGCCATTTCTGCGCGCTGAAGCCCCGCTCCGCGTATCTCGAACAACTTCGGAATGCGCCTCAACCAACCCAATCCCGAGTCGTCAGTTGCACTAAGCCCCAACGGCGGACTACTCTTTCGTCATGGCTTCGATCCTGGATGAACCCGCGATTCGACAAGCGGTCTTTCCGCTCTCGGTGGAGTTCTACCATCAGGCGGGCGAACTCGGCCTATTGGGAGAGGATGTTGAACTGCTGGAGGGAACCCTGGTCACGAAAATGCCCAAGTCACCGTTGCACGAGTCACTGGTTTGGTTGCTCTTCGAGTTACTGGAAGGCCGACTTCCGCCCGCTCTGTGCGTGCTCAAGGAGGCACCACTAACGTTTCTCCGTTCCGAACCGGAACCCGATCTGGCCGTGGTGCGCGGTACGCGGCAAGACTTCCGCCGAGGCCACCCAACGACTGCCGAATTGGTAATCGAAGTCGCGGTCTCAACGCTCGAATTAGACCGGCGTAAGGCTGCGATCTATGCCGGCGCGGGCGTCAAAGAATATTGGGTTGTGGTCCCGGCGGAACGTTGCGTCGAGGTTTATCGCGAACCGCAAACCGAAGGGTATACTCAAAAACGAACCGTCGTAGCCCCCGCCATCGTGGAATCAGTAGGAGTGCCCGGTTTGAATCTGGAGCTGGGTGAGTTGTTCGGCGCGTGAACAAAAGAGTCGGAGGGAGACTCGAAGAACCAGGCGGTCGCGGGAGAAATCGGCTTCCCAGGCGCTACCACCACGTCACTGTTCCGCCACACCTCCACCCCCATGCCCAAGAAAGCCACCAATTCCCGAGCCTCGAAGCAGGCGCGTGCGCTCGAAACTTCACTCGATTCCAAGGCCAAGACCATTGTTTACGTTCACGGCCTCGCTAACAAACCCCGCGAAGAGGTCCTCAAGCGTCAGTGGGATCGAGCCCTGTTTGGGTTCGATCTCGGCGAACGCTCGCGCATGGCTTATTGGGTCAATCGAACTCGCTACGGCGCACCGTTGGGGGAAACGGCCGACCCCGACGAAATTGCTGCGATGCAGCCCAAGCCGGGCTTTTCCACCGCCGCCGTTGGCGGCTCCCATCGCGGCGTTGATTCGCTGATTCCGACAGATGCCAGTGAGACCGCGCGCCCGTCGTTGACCCGGCTGCGCGATCAGTTGCTGCAGGGTCAGGCCGATCCAGCGGCTAAGACGACCGCCTATCACTCGAAGGTACTTCCCCTGCCGAGTGCACTTCGCGGATGGGTCATGCGGCAAGTGACGGAGGCATTTTTGGCGGATGCGAACGACTTTTTCTTCGACACCGCGGAACGAGCTCGGATGCGGGAAAGCCTCATCGCACGGCTCCGCACGGGCGGCGGACCGTTTGTGATTATCGGACACAGCCAAGGCTCGATGATTGCTTATGATGTTTTGAGCAACTGGGACCAAGCTAAGCTCGGGCCGATCGAAGTATCGCTGTTCGTCACCATTGGTTCTCCATTGGGCCTCGCCGAAGTTCAGGATCGGATGAAGGAGCTCACCGGTCAGAAGCGACTCGGTGTCCCAGCAACAGTAAAACGATGGTTGAACTTTGCTGATGCCTGGGACTTTGTCGCCCTCGACAAGAGACTTGCCGGAGACTACACGCCGAAAAGCCGGATCACCGACGTGGCCGTGGACAATCCGGTCGAATCAAATCCACACAGCGGGATTGGCTACCTGAGTGTCGAACCGGTGCGGCATGCGGTGGTGAGCAACATTCGGAAGTCGCTGTTTCAAAAAGTATCGGAATTCACAGTGTCGCGAGACCTGGTAGCCGCCATGGCGTCCGAGGCAGGTAAGCGACATCCCGTGCTGATCGAGCTGCAAGACCGGCCACCCTATTCCAGCGACTGGCTGCTGCGAGACGGTGGGCGACCGGAAAACCTCGAAGCTGTGACGGCCAATCGATCCCGAGAACAGGTGGTCGCCTGGGTTCTCGAACGGGTCCGCAAAACGCTGGCCTTGGAATCGGGAGCGGACTCCGCAAATCCAATCACTGACGAAGGACTCGAACAGCACATCGACCTGGAGAAGCTCGAATCGTTTGTGTCGGCCCGGCTCACGCGGCCCGAAGTCGAGGAACTTGCCTCGACGATGAGGGGAGTAGCGGTTTTCAAGGTCTTCAAAAATAGCGCGAAGCGTCGCCACCTCACTCAATCCTTGCGGACGATTCAAGCGCGTACGGCTCACTTGGGTTACGACGCGTTGGGGCAAGGCATCACTTGGGCGGTGCTCGATACCGGTGTGGATGGAGGCCACCCGCACTTCCAGAGTTCGAAGACCATCGAGCACATTTTCGATTGCGTGAAGACGGGGGCGATCAAAGAAAATGCCATCTCTCCTGATCAGAATGTGGACGCGGATGGGCACGGCACGCACGTCGCTGGAATCATCTCCGGCGAGTATTCCAATTCGAATGAAACGATCTGCGGCGTCGCTCCGCGAACGAAACTCTGGTGCTACAAAGTTCTCGGCGACAATGGCGAAGGATCCGACGCCAAGATTATCAAGGCGTTGGATCATATTTATCGAACCAACCGCGGCGCGGCGGATCTGCGGATTCACGGGGTCAACCTCAGCTTGGGCGGCGGATTCGATCCGGAGTCCTTCGGCTGCGGCGACACGCCCCTGTGCAAAGAGCTGCGCAAGCTCTGGCGTCAAGGTGTCGTGGTGGTGATTTCCGCAGGCAACGAAGGCCAGGTTGATCTGCCCGACGGGTCGGCCAGCCTCAATACGTACATGTCGATCGGCGATCCGGCGAACTTGGATGAAGCCGTGGTCGTGGGGTCCGTGCACGCCACTAAGCCGCACATGTACGGAGTGTCCTACTTCAGTTCGCGAGGCCCCACCGCCGATGGCCGCGCCAAGCCAGACGTCGTCGCTCCCGGCGAAAAGATCCTGTCCTGTCGCGCCAGTGAACTCGGCTCAACCGCGAAAACTGCCGGCACTCTGGACGAACTCTACACTCGGATGTCGGGCACGAGCATGGCGGCGCCGCATGTCTCTGGGCTACTCGCCTGTTTCTTGTCGGCTCGCCGCGAATTCATCGGGCATCCCGACCGCATCAAACGGCACCTCCTCGATAACTGCACCGATCTGGAACGAGACGCCCGACATCAAGGCCGCGGCTTGGTCAATTTGGTGAAGATGCTAATTAATACCTAGGTTGGGAATTGGAGCCATGAACCGGGTAGGGCTGTCGAGCAAGCGCCACCCCGCGGACGGACGAAGGCCGCCGCGGCACCTGGTTGCTCAGGAGAAAGGGCGTGAAAGAAGTCCATTTGTTCAGTACCAATTGCAATGAGGTGCGTGCGGTCGTTCCATGCTGAGCAGAAAAGTGCCGGCCTTCGTCCGGGGACGGCGCAGCGCGCCCTCCCTACCCCATTGAATCCTGATCAGGATCCACCGGCCACGGTGAATCTGAATGCCACCGCGGGTCACGATTTCAGATTGAGTCTCTTCACCACGCCAGCTACGAGCTCGCGTTACAGAGAAACTCGAACAGATCAAAGTTCCTCAGGTCACCGCGAGCTCGCATGGCGTGCACCGGACCGAGCGGTTCGCTGAGAACGAACGGCACCATTTCCTCGTAGCGCCCGCCGTGCGATCGCAGGCCGCCTTCAATGGCACGGAGATCGTGGTACTCGGGCGTCCGGCCCAGGACGACATCTCTCCCGGCGCAAACTACCAAATCGCCCATTCGGTCGGGCGGTAATTCCATCAGCCTCGCGGCCGTGCTTCGTTCCAAGACTTCCGTGACCCCGGGCAATTCGGCCAGCCACTGAATCACGTCAACGGCCCTCGATTGGTCGTTTGTGCTCACCGGCAAATGCACTTGGGCGAACGAGCCCAGGGCACCATGGTGAACGACGTACGGGTCGGTGATCGGCAGGATCACACGGAAGCCGGGCCCGAATCGACGGATGAGCTCGGATTCGAGGTAGATGACCTTGGGTGAACCGTCCGGACTTTGCTTCGCGTTCATGCCATGGTCCGCGGTTAGTGCCACGGCAGCTCGAAGGTCAAGTAGTCGCCCCAGCTCGACGTCGATCGCGGCATAAAACTCGAGTGCCTCGGTGGCCTCGGGAGAGAACTTGTGCTGCATGAAGTCCGTGGTGCTGAGGTAAAGAAAATCGGCGCGGCCGGTTTCGAGGAGCTTCACCCCGGCTCGCAACACGTAGAGCGAAGCCTCCGCTGAGTAGATGGCCGGCGTTGGTCCGACCAGCCCCTCCACCTCGGCGATTCCGTGACTCTCGTGTCGTGCCAGCCCCGCCTTCTCCGAGGAAAACGCGAGCCCGCCGTGAGCAATCAAGCCGCTGGCAAAAATGTCCCGCAACTTCTCCTTGGCCGTGATCACCGCGACCTTACGCCCCGCGCGTTGGGCGGCGGGAAAGATCGTTTCGGCTCTCAGAAATTTGGCCGAGTTCATCATCACTTCTTCACCCGACGCGGAATCAAAGAAGAAGTTTCCGCCGATCCCATGGACGGCGGGAGGAACGCCCGTAACGATGGATGCGTTGTTCACGTTGGTGAAACTCGGCATTGCACCTCGGGCGAACCCGCGCCAACCCGTGACGCTCATTCGTTGCAAGTGGGGCATCCGCCCCCGGGCGAGTGCCGCATCGAGATACTCATCAGCCGAACCATCGAGACAGATGGCAACTAAAGGACGGGAGGGAGGCGTGTATTGACGCCCGTTGACGGTGAACGAAGTGGAATTCATTCGAACGGGAGCGAAGGCTGCGCGATTTCAATCCCGTTACCAATCCCCGAAACCGTGTGGGGATGTGGAGTGCGCTGGCAGAGCGGAGCGGCGACGGCGCTTTCAGTTGCCGGACGCGCGTGGGAGAGGAGAAGGGCCTTGGGAGCGGGTGGCGCGTCGCTCCAAAGCGGGGTCGCGCTTCGCTTCGCCCCCGCACTCCCCATGGCGAGCTCGCGGGATTTCTCGCAAATCCTTTCCCAACGATTGATCGTGATCAACGGGTGTTCCCTCGGTTCTTCGCGAAATCACCCTCCCCGCCGCAATTGCCGCGCAAAAAACTCGAGAGTGGTCCGGGTCTTGGTTTCCTGGGCGCCCATCGGATCGAGCCCTAAACGACGCAGGTGCAGGTCGAAATCCCGCCTCGCCGCTTTGACTTCAGCAGCGGCAACTTTGGTCGAGATTTCCACCAAGTCCTGCCCGTCCGGTAGTCGCCATTCCTCGACCGTCACCGGATCAACGAACTCGGGTCGCTCGGGCTTCCACCGGAGCACCCGAATGGGACCCAGCGCGCGCAGTTTCGAAAAATCAAGCTCGCGCCCGCTGAATTCTCGCAGAAATAGCTCTTGTTCGGCGGAGAACAGTTTTTCAATTGCCCGCCTGCCTTTTGCCACGTCGTTGATTTCTCCGGGCCCTTGCTGAACGGTGAACGACGCCGAGCAAACCGCCCGGGCGCCGGTGAGATCGATCTCCAGCTTGAATCCGTCCTTCTGCCGCCAAATGCCTGGGACCTTAGCCGGATCGACCGGACGAATCTTGACCGTCGAGTCGTCTGCATCGCTACCCACGCGGCGGGCTCTGAGAACCAACCCGTGGTTTAACAAATCCAGGTGGACCGTATCGTAGAAGAAGATGATCCGCGGTTCCGCCGCGTCCTGGTCAAGCTCCAGGGCTCGAACCGCTTGCAGCTCTTGGTCCGGTCGGATGGTTACCTTGATCTCAACCCGCTCCACTCCCGGGGAGGAGCTTTTCGGGGTTGCGCGCTTCGAAATCATTTCGATCGTGTTCATGCCTTTTCCTTTCGAAGACCGTTCTCAAAGCGGTAATCGGCCGCACCGAGCGGCTTGGAGAACGACCTCTCATGACCTTACTACGTGTTTTGTAACCGAGAATTTCGAAGAATCGGCAAATCGAGCTGATTTGCAGAGTCACCACCGAGGGGGGATTCATTCCGGCGAACCGTCGAACCGGGAGGCCGCGTAAAGTGAGCTCGCAGTCCCTATTGTGATAGTCGTTCCGGCGGACCAAGGGCCGTGTGGCGCGCCGTTCGGGCAGGCGGACCAATTCCCATACTTGTCAGGTCAACGCGCTTCGACTATCCGTCCCGCCCGTGAAAGGTCTCGCTACGCTCGTATTCTTCCTCGTTTTTACGATTTTGATCGGTACCGGTCTCGCTCTTGGCGTTGGGGGGAGCTCGGTCGGCTGGTTGCTCATGACTCTGTCCCTCATCGCGTACCTCGTGATCTTCATTATGTTTGGCTGCCGGACTTCTTCCCATTGATTTTGAGTTCTCCCAACGGACTCCGCTTTCTCACCCCGAGGGTTCGCGAGTTCGCTCGGGCCACTAGAAAATCAAACGCAAGCCCCTTCCCCAGGGTGAATTGGAAATTCCAGCGAGCGACGCGCGTGCAAGCCTTGATATTTTGCCGCACGGGAGTCCAAGCGGACGCCCGCTGTCTCCTTGCGTATGAGTAAGCCGCCCCCGTCACCCGGCCTCAAGCTCGGCCTACCAAAAGGTTCGTTGCAGGACGCCACCATTGAGAAGATGGCCAAGGCAGGTTGGAACATCACGCTCTCCAGCCGAAGCTACGAGCCCTATGTGGACGACCCGGAACTCACCCTTCGACTGATCCGCGCTCAAGAGATCAGCCGCTACGTCGAGTTGGGTTATCTTGATGCCGGCATTACGGGACACGACTGGATCATCGAGAATCACAGCTCGGTCCACGAGGTCGGCGAGTTCATGTTCAGCAAAGCGACGCGGCAGCCCACGCGCTGGGTGTTGGCCGTCCCAGAAGAGTCGCCGATCCAGTCGGTCAAGGATTTGGCCGGCAAACGCATCGCGACTGAAGTCGTGGGCCTCACTAAACGCTGGCTGAAGCGCCATAAGGTCAAAGCCGAGGTGGAGTTCTCGTGGGGTGCTACCGAAGTCAAGGCGCGCGAACTCGTCGACGCCATCGTGGAGGTCACCGAAACGGGCTCCTCTCTGCGCGCGAACAAACTCCGGATCGTCGAAACCCTGCTCATTTCTACACCCCGGCTCATCGCCAACCACAATTCGTGGAAGGACTCATGGAAACGCCGCAAGATCGAAACGCTGGCGCTGCTGTTACAGGGCGCCATTGAGGCCGAGTCGAAAGTCGGTCTGAAGATGAACGTGCGGGAAGCGAATTTGCCAAACTTGTTGCAATCGCTCCCCGCGTTGCGTAATCCCACGGTGTCCGGGTTAAGTCAGTCGGGCTGGGTGGCCGTCGAAACCATCATTGATGAGTCGGTTGTCCGGGAAATGATCCCACAGCTCAAAGCCGCTGGAGCGGAGGGCATCATTGAGTATCCTCTGAACAAGGTGGTTTACTGATCGCCAGACATTACATTCCTGTATGGGTTCCCTGAAGAAACGTCGGAAATCGAAGATTAACAAACACAAGCGCCGGAAGAAGCTCCGCCAGAACCGCCATAAGAAGCGCACCTGGCAGAAGTGACCGGAGCCCCAGTGGAGGATACCTTCGGGCGCGGTTCTGAGACTCAGAGCCGCGCTCTCTTCGTCCTATGCCGACCCGCCTTTTCCGAGTCTGGGTTACTGGACTCTCCTTGACCGGCCTCGTGCTGGTCTGGGCGAGCTGTCAGTCGCATCGCAATTCCAAGGCGACGGCGTCCATTCAGCCCGCGGACACCGAGCTGTCCGACGAAGATTTCGAGAATCGAGTCAAAGCGCTCGCAGCGTTCTCGACCGGTGTGGTCTTGCAGGAAAGGGAGGAACCCGACGCCGCGTATGCCCAATTTGCGCGTGCCGCGGAGAACGACCCCGCCAATGAAGCGCTCGCGACCGAAGTTGCCCGCCACTATCTCCAAAAAAATCAGACCGCCTCGGCTCTAGCAGTACTGCAGCGCACCGCCAGCCAACCGGACGCTTCGGGCGTCATTCAAGCCTTGCTAGCCGATACTCTCTGGCAGTCGGGCCAAGGCGACGCGGCGATCAAAGCATACCAAAGCGCCGTCCAAGCGACCCCGACCCTGCTCGCCGCCTATCAACAATTGGCCGTCATTTTTCTCAATCGGGCACAGACCAACCAAGCCCTCGGGGCGCTGGATCAATCACTTTCCGTGGCCAGCGACGATCCCACTTACTGGTTGAACGACGGGGATCTATTTTCCTGGTTTGGGCGGGCCGCCCCGACCGAAAAGGCGGCCGCCCACGCGGGACTGCGGAAAGCGTTGGATCAGGCCGCGTCCCTTAAGCCGAAGGAACCCGCCGAATTGCTGCGGCTGGGGCGGGGTTTCCTCGAGCTCGGCGAAAATTCCAAGGCGGAAGCACTCTTCGAGCAGGCCCAGGACTTGTTGCCCAAAAACCCCGCCGTGGCCGCCAGTATGGCCGAAGTCTTGATTCGCGATGGACGCCTCAAGGAAGCGCGCGAGCATCTCGAACTGCTCAGCCGCGCCAATCCGACCTCACATTTCCCTTGGTATTTTTTGGGCGTCTTGGATTTGGAGGAAAAGCATGAGGTCGAAGCGGAGCGGATGTTCGAACGCGCTGTTCAACTCAACCCTGATTTCGAGCCGGCTTATTCCGACTGGGCGGTGGCGTACCTCAATCGGAACGAGCCCGCCCGAGCGCTGACAGTTCTGCAACGGGGCCTGGACCGATTCCCTACTTCATTCCGGCTCGTGTACCTGAAAGCAATGGCGGAAGCTCGCAACAAGGATTACGACAAATCATTCGCGGCCTTCAAGCTGGCCGAATCCATCGCCCGCGATAGCTCGCCCGAGTTGCTCGATTACCGCTTCTACTTCCAAGTCGGCGCAACGCTCGAGCAGGGCGGCCGTGAGGCCGAATCAGTACAGTATCTCGAGAAAGCGCTGGAGCTCAAACCGGATTTCGATGAGGCGCTCAATCACCTCGGCTACATGTGGGCCGAACAAGGAAAGAACCTGGACCGCGCGCATGAGATGATTCAACGCGCCGTGGAAGCCGAGCCCGAGAATCCAGCGTATCTCGACAGCCTGGGATGGGTCCTCTTCAAGCAAGGCAAGGCGGCGGAAGCCCTACCCTGGTTGGAGAAAGCCGCCAAACTTTTACCGGAGCCCGATGCGACGGTATACGATCACCTGGGTGATGTCCTGCAGGCGTTGGGACGAAAGAGCGAGGCCAAACAGGCGTGGGAAAAGTCGTTGGCTGTGGAGGCTTCAGAAGTGGTGAAGAAAAAGGTCGAGGCCGAGTAGTAAGATCGAAGGCTTGGGGCTGGTCCTTCAAGCTTCCATCGCTTCCATCACTCTTCCGACAAAATTCCTCTTCGGCGTTTGGAGCAGGTGCGGCTTGAAGTCGCTGCCGAACTCGCCTACCACCCAAACAAGCCCGTGATAAAGCGGATTTCCATCCATGAACTCGCCATTCTTGTTTCCCATGCTCGCCTTCACGGTGGTGGAGTGTGCTTTCGACCACCTGGACTTATGAGTGGGGACCTTTACAAAGGTAGCGCCAGTGTTGGAACAATCGCAATGGCTGAGGCCTGGTGGCGTTGGCTCCCCGTGTTCGGTTGGCTTTTCGCGACGTTTCCTCGGGCTAGCTTCGGTGCCAACGCCGACCTCACTCGGATCGCCTCAACGTCGGTGTGGCGAACCGACATGAGGGCAAGTTGGTATTTTCATGCGCGGCCAAAAACGAAGGCCGGTCCGGCGACTCCGACATGACGAAGCGTTCGCGATGACGACCCTACCGAACGTGATGATTCGCCTTTACCAGCCCGACGACCTGGAGGCCATCAAACGACTGACCGTCGAAGCGTTCGACGGTGTAACGCTCGAACAAAATGTCGAAGACGCTCTGGGCATCCTGCGGGGACACGACTGGCGATGGCGCAAGGCACAACACTTGGACCATGACCTAGCGGCGAATCCGACCGGGACGTTTGTCGCCGAGACGCACGGGCACATCGTTGGTTACATCACTACCCGCGTTGAGCTCGAATTCGGCCGAGGCCGCATACCAAACCTGGCCGTGGCTGCCGATTTTCGCGGACGCGGACTGGGGCGACAACTCATCGAGCACGCCCTCAATTACTTTCGCCGCGAAGGTTTGGCTTACGCGGTGATTGAGACGATGGCCCAAAACGAGGTCGGCCAGCACCTCTATCCGGCCTGTGGGTTTGTGGAAGTAGCGCGCCAAGTCCACTTCGCGCGACGGTTGTGATCCGCGCGGGACCGCGAGGGACGACGCGCCAGACGTCGGAGCTCGCCCGGAGGCGGGCCTGGGTTGCTTCCTCCCAAGATTCTCTTGCTTCTTCGCGGCTGCGCGCCTTCGCGTGATCACTCCGAGGTTTGCCTCGACATGGTTCCATCTCAGACCTCAATCCCGTGGTCGGCGGATGTGGCTCAACCATCGCGGTAAAGCCGAGGCAACCAGTGTGACGATCAAGAGTGCACCGGTCAGCAGTCCGGAAAGTTCTGCCGCGTGGCTCATGGTTGTCGGCACTCGAGACAGCCCGTTGGTCAGCACCGCCAAAGCCGCGACGCCCAATAGCGTGCCCGACACCGATCCCACGCCGCCAAAAATGCTGGTACCTCCCAGCACGACGGCGGTTACCGCTAGAAGTTCATAGCCGATTCCTGCATCTGCTTTCGCGGTGCCAAAGCGAGCCGTGTAGGTGAGGGCGGCCAAGGCGGCCACCGTTCCGGCCAGAACATAGACGAGGGCGATCCGCCGCTGCACCGGAAGTCCCGCGTAACGGGCGCCTTCAGGGGAGAATCCGATCGCGCGAAAGGATCGGCCAAACGTCGTGCGATGAACCCACAGCCAGACGGCCACGGCTACCGTAGCGAGAATCCAGGCCTGAGTAGGCAACCCGGCCACGCGGCCCGACCCGAGGAACAGGAATGATTCCGGAAAATTGGTGAAGGCGTCCACGCCCTGCGTCAGTGCTTCAGCCAATCCGCGATACAACGAGAACGTTCCCAAGGTCACGATC
>DLVS01000215.1 GCA_003445095.1 Verrucomicrobiales bacterium | reverse complement strand
TGCAGAAAAAACGGAGGGATCGACTGTTTCGGTGGGCGGTTGGTAGCCGGGCCGTTGTGGGCGGTAAATCGACCGGTGGATGCGCAAGTCCTCCACGAGGCGTTTTCCCGCCACTTTGAGTCGATCGGGACCATCGTCTCCCGGGACCGAAACTCCGCCAAACTGGCCGACACCCGAGAAGAGGTTATGCATGTCTGCGTCGTGAACTGGACGCCGTTGGAGCGCGGGTTTGGCCTTGGGCGGATTGCTTGTTTTCGGAGGATGGGAGGGGGCCTTCGGGGGACTTTTAACGTTCGAGTCTATTGCCCGCAATGGGGTGGCCGATAATGCCAGGAGCAATAACGAGGTGATGAATAAGCGGTGAGGTATGGGGCTGGGAGTGGTTTTCATAGTTAGGGTTTCCTCACGCTGCTCCCACTTCATTCGTCTTGACAGAAAAAAGTTAAAAAATCTTCTTGACGATTTTCTGTCTGCAAAAGTGCCTCACATTCACTGGCTTCGGCGGGGTAGACGATCGTAGGTGCATCCTGCCTGTGCGGCCTTTCGGCATGGAGCTGACGATTAAGCAGGTCGCATCGTGCCTTCGGTGTTGGATTGATGGGCAGCCGCAGTTGGCCAGAAAAAATGGCCACGGACCGGGTGATTGGGTCTAGCGGACCGGCGACACAGAGCACCTGGCGCAGTGGAGAATCATCTCGCCTGAGCGGAGGCTGCCCAAATCCAACCCGTTCTCTGAGGCCGACCTTTACCTGGATAGGTCGCGCGAGGCCGCAGCCGCGGCACCAACTGGGCCGGCGTCAGTCCCGTCAGTCCAGTGGCTTCACGCGAATATTCTTGTAGAACACCACGCTCTTGGGGTCGTGGGCTTGGAGGGCGATCGTGCCTGAGCTCAGCTTACGCTCGAAATCTTTGCCCGGTTGACGGCCCGGCTCCTCCACAAACTCATTCACCAACTTGCCGTTGAGGAAGATCTTGATGGTTCCGTCCTTCACGATGACGTGCTGCGTGTACCACTCATTATCTTTCACGATCGTCTTGATTTCATCTTCCTTGACGTCCTTGACGGAGTAAATGCTCCCCGACTTCCGCCAGTCGCCTTGGGTTTGGTTGACCTGCGTTTCGTAACCGCCCCACGGCCAGCCACTATCTTGGAACTTCGTGTGGATATACACTCCACCATTGGATCCGGGTTCCGTCATAATCTCCAACTTGAGCTCGAAGTTTTTGAGCGGTTGCAACGAGCCGATATAGAAATTGTGACTGCGATCACCCTGGGCCCGGAATGCTCCATCGCGAATACTCCACGAGCCGGCATTCTCGTTCACGCGCCAGCCCGTCCAAGTGCCATCGAAAATGATGGTGAAACCTTCTGCGTCGAGTTTGCCCAGATCGGCGCCGGGCGCGTGGGGCAAATTCTGGTTAACGTAATCGGTGGAAGCGTGCGTCTTCACGAACGTCCCTTCGTTGGGCTGGTGTGACGCACAGCCCGCCAACAACGCGGAAGTAAGCAACAACGGATATGATGGTTTCATTGGACCGCGGCTTGATACGCACCAGGAACCGGCCGGGCAAGGCAAGACCAACACGAAGAAAGGCTCGGCTCTTTCGGCGTCGAACGTCCATCAAGGGCTCGCGTACCAGGTAGTGCGCGCGGTATTCGTTGCAGGTCGAACGATGCCAACTCCAAGTTTCCAACGCGCACGTTTAGTTCAGCAAATCACCGGGGCCGGTGTGATCGCCGTCATTCGCGCGCCGTCGGCGGAGATTGTGCAGCCATTGGCTGAGGCGCTCTTAGCGGGTGGCGTCATCGCCTTGGAGGTGACGACATCTACCCCTGATTTTGCGGCGGCAATTCGGGCGGCTCGCGAACGTTACGGGAGTCGGGCCTGTGTCGGCGCCGGAACCCTGCTCAACGCGGCCAAGGCTGAAGAAGCCGTGGGGGCGGGTGCTCAATTCTTGGTCAGCCCCATCAGTGATTTTAGCCTGATCGAAGTGGCGCATGGCGCCGGAGTTCCCGTAATGCTGGGCGCTTTCACCCCTACTGAGGCTCAACGGGTGCATGAGGCCGGTGCAGACTTTGTGAAGCTATTCCCAGCGGATTCGCTTGGCCTTTCGTTCATCCGCGCGCTACGGGCGCCTCTGCCCCACTTGCGACTCGTCCCCACTGGCGGGGTAGATGCGCGGAATGCTGCCGAATTTCGTCGCGCCGGGTGTGCGGCCATCGGAGTGGGCAGTGGATTGATTCGGCCGGAGTGGCTGGCACAGAGCAATTGGCCAGCCCTCACTGAGGCGGCGGCCGCCGTAGTCAGCGCCTGGCGCAGCGCGTGATCGGCTTGCGTCTCGATCTGGGCTTCCTAGCTTTCCACCAACATGTCTGATCCGTTGCCGCCCCAAGTCTCAGTGCCGCCTCCGTTTCCTGATCCGCCACAGCTCTCACCGATTTCACGCCCGATCGCGGCCCAATCTCGCCGAGCTATTTCCGGCCTGTTGATCCTGGGGTTGGTCCTGTTAGGAGGACTCGGAGTTGGCTTGGTCTTGACGTTTTTTTTCTCCTTAGGCTCGCTCGGTTCTAGCGGAGGATTTTCTCACACGCGGGCCGGCCGTAGTCATCTCTATGAAGTCGTGCTCGAGGACAACGACGCCGAAGAAAAAGTCGCCGTGGTAAACATTTCGGGTGTGATCAGCGGTGGTTCGCTCGGATTTCGCGGCAACATGGTGGAGGGTTTCCGGGACCAACTCGATCGGGCGGCCGAAGACGAGCACGTCAAAGCGGTCGTGTTGCGGGTAGACTCTCCGGGTGGCGAAGTGTTGGCGAGCGATGAGATTTATCGCGCCATCCGCACCTTCCAGACGACCAATGGCAAGCCCGTCATTGCGAGTATGGGGTCCTTGGCGGCGTCCGGCGGGTATTACGTGAGCGCTCCGTGCCGATGGATTGTGGCGCATCCGCTGACATTGACCGGTAGCATCGGTGTGATTTTTCACGGATATAATTATCGCGGGTTGATGGACAAGGTCGGCGTCCTGCCGGACATCGTGAAGAGCGGCAAACTGAAGGACATGTTTAGCGGTGAGCAGCGGCCCGAGGATGTCTTGCCCGAGGAAAAAACCATTCTGAAGGACCTCGTAAAAGAAAGCTTTGACCGCTTCAAGCAGGTGATTCGGGAGGGGCGGGGTTGGGCCGCGGAACAGAATAAGGGAAACAAGAGTAGCGGGCAGAAATTGGCGGCGGATTGGGAGGAAATTGCCGACGGCCGAATCCTCTCTGGTAATCAGGCGTTGAAGGCGGGTTTGGTGGACGAGTTGGGCGACTTCAATCAAGCGGTGAAAAAAGCGATGGAATTCTCCGGGCTCAAGTCCGCGAATCTTATCACCTACCAAGCACCCAAATCAGTCGCGGATTTGATTGGGTTATTTGGACAGGCTCCGTCTGGAAAAGTGCTGATTGAACTTCCTGGATTTCTCCCGGGGTCGGGATTGCCTCAAGGTCGAATGTATTTCATTTCCCCGCTTCATCTACGCTAGAGACGCCGGGAATAGCGCCGACCGCCTAGGTTCCTGCACCGGCTGCGGCAGCTTTTCGCCACCGCCACGGTCCACATTGTGCTCCTCCGGGATTGGCAGCCACGCCAATGCCCGGGAGACTGTCCGCGTGGGTTCCTACGAATATGATGTCGCAGTAGTTGGGGGTGGAAGCGCCGGCTTCGCTGCGGCTCGGGTCTTGGCTGCGGGTGGCGCTCGCCTGGCGGTCATTGATGGCAGTTCAGAACTCGGCGGCCTGTGCATTCTTCGGGGATGCATGCCCACCAAGGCGTTGCTTCACGCAGCGGAATTGCGGCAAAGCATCCGTTACGCCGCGAGCTGGGGCATCGCGGCGAGTGACGTGAAACTAGATTTAGCCCGATTGTTCGCTCGTAAAGATGAACTCATTGCCGCGTTTGCGAGCGATCGGCGACAACAACTGGAATCCGGTAATTGGGATTTGATCCGCGCACAGGCTCGCTTCACCGATCCTCATACCATCGAGTTCAGCACCGGGGGTGGGATCACGGCCGCACAGGTCGTAATCGCCACCGGTTCCGAAATCGCCGTGCCGCCGATTCCTGGTCTCGCGGAGACGGGATACCTGTGGAGCGATACGGCGTTGCGCCTCACTCAACTGCCGGAGTCGTTAATCGTCTTGGGAGGCGGTTCCGTGGGCCTTGAGTTCGCGCAGTTTTTCGCTCGGCTGGGCGCTCGGGTCACGGTCGTTCAACGAAGCGCGCACGTGCTGAGTCAGGCCGATGTTGATGTGGCCCGGGAACTGGAAGCGGCGCTACGTTCGGAAGGGATTGAGATCTTTACGGAGACTCAGATTTTAGGCTGCGCTTTGGAAGCGAACCAAAAGAGTGTCCGCATTCAATACCAAGGCCAGGAGCGGAACATTACCGCCGATGAGATTTTCCTGGCTCTTGGGCGGCAGCCGTTCCTCGCCGGATTGAATCTCGCTGCTGCGGGCGTCGCCCAGAACGCGGGCGGACTTATCCAGGCCAATGCGCGCCAGCAAACATCCGCGCCTCATATCTACGCCGCCGGGGACTGCTGTGGACCTTACGAAATTGTGCACTTGGCCATTCAGCAAGGAGAGGTCGCGGCCCGCAACATTCTCGGGCAGGCGGCGGCCATGGATGACCGACTCTTGCTCAGCGTCGTTTTCACTGATCCCGCGGTGGCGACGGTGGGCTTGACCGAAATCACAGCGAAGCAAGCCGGGACCGCGTTCGTCCGCGCGAGCTATCCGTTCAATGATCACGGTAAGTCGATGATTCTCGGTGCCCAAAACGGATTCGTGAAGATCCTGGCGGCTCCTGGCACCGGCGAAATTCTCGGCGCCGCCTGTGTTGGTCCTCAAGCCGGAGAGTTGATCCACGAACTCATGGTAGCGCTCGCGCAGCGCATGTCGGTCGCCGCCTTGGCTGCCTTGCCACACTATCACCCGACACTCGCAGAGATTTGGACGTATCCCGCGGAGGAACTGGTGGCCGTTTCCAAAGTTGAAACCCCTGTCGTCCGAATGACCTCGGACAAAATGACCGGATCGATATGTACCGACGCATTGGCGCCTCAATCTCCTCTCATCAGCGAAGGTCAGCGTTGAAGAGTGGTTCAAAATCAGTGTCCAGGATCAGGTCGAAATACTACCGGGAACTCAATTTAGTTGAAACCGAAGCAAGGCTGACCGCCAATTCGCGCTCGACGGCTCGTTCGCTGTGAAACCGACTGATCTGCGCGGCATTCTCCGCTACATTCCTCGCTTCCGGGAAAAGGTGTTCGTGGTGGCGCTCGATGGAGCCATTGTCACCGACGACAATTTTCCCAACCTGCTCCTCGACCTCGCGGTGCTCCGCTCTTTGAGCATTCGAATTGTCCTGGTTCACGGCGCGGCCTCACAAATCCAGGCCGTGGGCGCTGAGCGCGGCGTTTCCCCGAGCAATCTCGACGGCACGGGAATAACCGACGAAGCGACCTTGAATCTGGCACTCACAGCGGCCAATCGGCTGACGCACGAGATTCTTGAGGGGCTCGCCACGCATGATCTTCGCGCAGTATGTACCAACGCCATTACCGCCCATCCCGTGGGCATTATCGGCGGCGTGGATCATCAGCTCACCGGCAAGGTGGAACGGGTGGACGTTGAGTTTTTGCAAGGGTTGCTCGCTCAAGGGGTCATGCCCGTGTTGCCACCCCTGGGGTTCGACGGCGACGGGAGAACATTCCGCGTCAACTCCGATGCGATTGCCTGCGCGCTCGCCGATCAGCTCAAAGCGACCAAACTCATCTTTCTCACACCGACCGAAGGGTTGACGAAACAGGGCCGGCTGTTGCGGCAGGTCCCGGTGGCAGATTTGCGCCAACTGGTCGAGCAATCTCCGGATGAACTACCGTCAGACCTGTTGTCGAAAGCGCGTTTCGCCGTTATGGCCTGTGAGGCCGGAGTTCCGCGCGTTCACATCGTGAACGGTACCGTCGATGAAGGTTTGCTCGCGGAAGTCTTCTCCAACGAGGGCATCGGCACGCTGATTTACGCCAACGAATATCAGCAGATTCGCCGCGCGTTGAAGAAAGACATCCGGAGCTTGCTTCAGTTGACGAAGAACTCGGTGGAGTCGCAAGAACTGGTGAAGCGGACCCGCGGCGAGTTGGAGCGGAAGATCGGTGACTATTATTTGTTCGAGATTGATCGCAACCTGGTGGGCTGTGTCGCGCTCCACGTATATCCCGAGGAGAACACCGGCGAGCTGGCGTTCCTTTACGTCAGTCCCGCCCACGAGAATCAAGGTATTGGCGGGAAGCTGGTGCAGTTCGTGGAGAATAAGGCGCGCGAACTCGAAGTCGCGACGCTCGTGACGCTATCGACGCAAGCGTTCACTTGGTTTCAGAGTAAGGCCGGGTTTGCGGAAGGCACCGTGAACGACCTGCCATCCGCTCGCCGCGAACGCTACGACGCCAGCGGTCGCCGCTCGAAGGTGCTGGTGAAACGACTCAGCGCTTCGTAGTCAGGGTAGAGCGATTGGGGTTGGCTGCTCTCATCGCTACAACCCGAACCAACGAGCTCGACGGCTGGAGCCGAAATGCTCCTTGTCGATTCGCAGGGCAACCGACGGCTCGTAATAAGTACCTGTCGGGCCATCGGGATCGGAAAAGAAATCCACGTCCACGCGCCCGATTCGCCCGGCGCCAAACTCAATGTAGCACGAGCCGGTCCCTTTGTGCGTCACGGGAATCGGCTCGTTCCGCAGGCGGGCAATTAAGGAGGTGGCGACCGCGCGCGCAGCACCCTCAGCGAAGACGCCGGCTTTCGGTGTCCCTTGTTTCGCGCAGTCACCAACGGCATAAACGTCGGGATAGCGTGTTTCGAGAGTCTTCGGCGAGACTGGCACGTATCCGTTCTCGGTCAGGCCACTTTCTTCGAGCATTTTCGGGGCGCGGATCGCGGGGACGCCCAGGAA
>DLVS01000431.1 GCA_003445095.1 Verrucomicrobiales bacterium | reverse complement strand
TTCAGGAACGCGCGTTCGTCTACCTGGCGGTTGGCTCTCTGTAAAGCTAATGCCGCGAAAACCGCAAAACCCAGCCGGGCCACTAGGTCTCTTCTCGGAGTTTTTGCTCCCCAGTAACCACGTTTCGGGGCAAGCATCCAACAGATGCAATCAAAGAAGCTGGCGCTGCTTTGCCGCGACCTGGCCGAGAACAAGAAGGCGGAAAACGTCGTCATCCTTGACCTGCGCAAGTTATCCGATGTCACGGATTTCTTTGTCATTGCCAGCGCGACGAGTGAGCCACAGCTCCGCGCCATCGAATCCGAACTCTTGGGCACGCTGCGCGATCAGTATCAGTTACGCCCTAACGCTACCGACGGACACGGCCAAGCGAGTTGGATCGTGGCCGATTTCTTCGATGTCATCGTCCATCTGATGAAACCCGAAGTGCGCGACCGGTATGATCTCGAAGGACTGTGGAGCGACGCTCCCCGTCTTACTCGCGCCCGGCGAGGGAAAGCGGCTTTGGAGGCATGAACGATGTGTCTGCCGATCGAGATTCACACGAAGGCGAGGCCGAACTCCCCGAAACTTTCCGAGAGGTGGCCTGATCAAGAGACCGCCACGTCTGCTGAAGTGTTGTCGACCTCGCTTGCTATTCGACAACTTGCGCGTCCGCGGAGCCGGTCTGCTTTTGGCACAGATGGGCGGGAAGTCGGCAGACGTTAGAGATCAATCTTAAGGCCCATTTCGTCCCGCAACGTTAGGAGCGCTTCCGCGTTGCCCTTGGCATCCTCCACCGGATGGTGAGTATGACGCGTTTTCCGGAGGTGCTTAAAGTTCTGCGTCATGTCTCGAACAATCCCTTTATACAGAGAACCCAGGTTCGTGGACGAGAAGCCGAAGGGATTCGCGCCCGTAAAATGGTGGAAATACCAATTGATGAACTGCCAATCGAATCCGTTGTTGTCCGAGATGAAAATCGGGCGACCCTTGGAATGGGCGGCTAGCCAGATCTGAAAATCGCGCATAACCAGCTCAGCTTTGGGAAACTCCAGAGTTGTTTCGCGAGTAAAACCGCTCACTGCCAGGGCCTCCGGAAGCCAACGGTCAGAGATCGGGCTAAGCTGACCGTAGAACGTCTGGGCGAGCGACGGTTCCACCACCACCGCACCGAAACAAACCATGGAGTAGTCGCCCGGGATCGGGCCATCCGACTCAATATCAACCATGATGTAGCCCATACTGGGAAGACTAACGGATCGCGAACCGCGGGCCAGGAGCGGGCGACGAACGACTCGGGCGAGAGTGGAAGACCCGACCTCGGTCGGCCGCACATCAGGTTCGTTCAGCGGTCTGGGTTGTTGCCCCAGCTCGGCCTGCAATCCAGTTCCGTGCCATCATGATTCGTGGAGCCGCGCGGCGACGATTGACCAAACACGCTGGTGAACTTCTCCAGGATCCCCTTCTCCGTTCACGGGAATGAAACGGTTGGGCTCGGCCGCCGCAATCGTGGAATAGCCCCGCTCGACGCGAGCAAAGAAAGCGTCGTGCTCAGCTTCGAACCGATCGCTCACAGTTTGGCGTTGGGCCAACCGGCGGGCCGCTTCGCCCACGGGTACCCGGAGCCAAAACGTCAAGCTGGGCCGTAGATTTCCTACCGCAGCCCGAATCACCGCCTGGACGACGTGTGGGTCCAGTCCTCGGCCAAATCCTTGATACGCCACGGTGGAATCGAAAAAACGATCACACACAATCCATTCTCCCGCCGCCAACGCCGGTTGAATCACCCGGCGACACAATTCCGCTCGGCTGGCATTCATCAGCAACAGTTCAGTTTCCGCAGCCATTCCGTGGCCGTCGGCGTCGTGCTTTAGCAAATGCCGAAGTTTTTCTCCCAGAGGCGTACCTCCTGGTTCGCGCAGGATGTGCACCCTGTGACCGGCGCTTTGCAATCGGTCCGCCAGGAGCTTCGCCTGCGTGCTCTTTCCGCACGCTTCCCCACCTTCGAAGGTGATCAACATTCGCCGCGCAGACTTTAGCGGGGTGCCGCGGTAGGGGAGGGCGTCGCCGGCCCGGTGGTGGTCGGCGTAGCGGCGGCTTGCGTCACCGTCTTCGAGGCCGGCGGGTTCTTCTTATAATCGTCTTCCAAATAGTCCACCAGCGACGTGATTTGCTGTTCGCTCAAAATTCCGCCCTGCCGAGCCGAGAACGCGGGCATTAAACTCCCCGCCCGCCCATCGCTGATCCACTTAGCCCAATAATTTCGGTCCGTGTTCTTCAAACGGGTGCGCAAATCGGGCACCATCGTGGCCCGATGTTCAGCCTCATGGCAGATACCACAGGCAGTTTCGTATAACTCGCGTCCGGACTTGCCGAGAGTCGGTTGCACATGACAACTCGCGCAGTCGTTGCGAAAGATCGCCTGTCGATCCGCGGAGGCCACTTGCACGTTTCGGCTCCGGTCTCCCATCGCTCCCTTACTGGCGGCGGTGCTTGTGGTCGCGTGCGGCAGCGTGGCACTGACGGTTAGCACGTAACTGCCCACGGACGAAACGACGGTGGCGGTTTTGGTGATCACCCCAAACTTGCCTGTGAGGTCCATTGATACGTCGATATGTCCGCCCTCGCCCGGTGGCAGTTTCCACGGATAAGCCGGCAGTTTTCCGGCAGTACAGCCGCAACTGGTATTGATGTAGGAGATCGTAACCTCGTTGGGAGAGATATTGGTCACGGAAAAGACGAACGCCGCCGTGCGTTCGCCTTCGACCAGATCCACATGCTTATTGGTGGAATCGAAAATGAAAATCCCCGCCGGACCCGCTTGCGAAGTGGGCTGCGTGCCCGGGCCAGCGGGAAGTCGTGCGATCCGATTGGTGGGCGTGGGCACGGCACGAGGTGCCGCAATCGGTGGCTTGATCGTGGTCGGGAGCACCGGACGAGGCGCTGGAGTCGGCGCTGTCGGAGTGGCGTCAGGCTCGCCGAGACACGGCAACGAAAACAATACCAGCCACCCCATCCAACGTTGAGCTCGCGGAAAGTTCATCCTGAAGCGAATGTGTAGCGTCCATTCCCGCCGCTGACGAGTCGTTTTATTGGGCAGTGAGCAGTGCCGGGTGGCGGTCGATGCGGGTGACGGTTGTTCACCCGAAAGCGGTTTCGAGTTCGCTTCCGAGTTTCGCCTCAACTCATCTGGTCCGGAGGGGTGGTTGTCCCCCTCGAACACGAATAGCGTTCCGAGAAGCAGGCGTCGCGCGTTTGCAGGCTTGGCGTCAGTGCTCGCGGCTGGCTAGCGTGCCGATGTGCCACAAGTCTTGCGTGTGCTCAGTCTGGGGGTGGTTGCTCTTTGGCTAGGAGCGACCGTGTTCCTCACCGTCGGAGTCGGTCCCGCTCTGTTTTCCCGAGAAGTACTGGAATTGATCCCTCGTTACCACGCGGGCCGCGTCGCCCAAGCGGTGCTCGAAGTGTTCTTTTTGTTTCAATTGGGGTGCGGAGCGGCGGCGGGGTTGTTACTCCTGGCCGATTGGGCGTACGCTGCTCGACCGCCGCGCCGCTTTACCCTCGGCTTGTTGATTGGGTTGATTGGCCTAGTGGTAATGGGCGGTGCCTGGGTGCAACCGAAAATGCGAAATCTCCACGCGGAAATGTATGCACCCGATGCGACAGCGGATCAGAAGGCGACTGCGGCCAACCAGTTCGGCCGCTGGCATGGTGCGTCCCAGGTGGCCAACTTGGTGGTTTTGATCGGCGTCGGAATCTATTTCTTCCAACTGGCCTGGCCCGTTAACCCGCGGCCGACGGCCAAGTTTTCTCGCACCTACCTCTGAGCGCGGGTGAATCGATTGAAATTTATCTTTGCAAGGCTGGGGCTGTTTCCCATGTTCCGCCTGCTTTTGGTTCGGGGCGTAGCGTAGCCTGGCTAGCGCGCCTGTTTCGGGTACAGGAGGTCGTGAGTTCGAATCTCACCGCCCCGACCATTTGGCCCGCGAGTGGCGGTCATTCACTCGACTTCCGGCGCACGTGGCGGAATTGGCAGACGCGCTACTTTGAGGTGGTAGTGCCGTAAGGCGTGCAGGTTCAAGTCCTGCCGTGCGCACCAAAGCGGAAGCTCGAACTCTTCGGGTTCCGTCTTTCGCCGGTCCAGGTGTAAGGAAACCCGCGGCCGTCCTACTCAACCGCGTATGACACGACGTCATTTCACCGTTTCTCTTTTTAGCTTCTTCGCCGCCACCGTGGTGTTCGCCGCCGAGAAGTCACTGCTAAACCTCGACAAAAGTGGTATAGCAATTCAGGGGTATGACCCGGTCGCCTTTTTCGCGGTCAAAGCACCCGTTAAGGGCAGTCCAGAACTCAAGAGCGAGTATCGGGGCGCGCAGTACCAGTTCCATTCGGCCAAAAACAAAGCACTCTTCGATGCCGAGCCGGCGAAGTACGCGCCGCAGTTCGGCGGCTACTGCGCGTTCGGTGTCTCCAAAGGCAAATTGGTCGAAGTGGATGTGAACGCGTGGCAAATCGTCGACGGCCGACTCCTTCTCCAATACAGCCCGAGTGTTCGGGACGACTTCAACAAAGACGCCTCAGGCAACCTGAAGAAGGCTGACGTCAACTGGCCCAAGTTGGTCGAAAAGAAAGGAAAATGACCATGAAGGCTCTGACCTCCCAACAACGTGAAGCGATGCGCACCTTTATGTCCGCTCGGCGCGAGGCGGAACTCGAGGTGGAGAGCGGCGGCGGCGAGGTGCTGCCTCGAGCCAAGCTCACGGTCAGTTGGATCTGCCGGATCATTGCGGCGGGAATCATGTTAGAGACGCTGTACTTCAAGTTCACGGCGCACCCGGAATCCGTTTGGATTTTTACCAAGATGAACATGGAGGCTTGGGGGCGTTACGGGCAAGGCGTCTGGGAACTGTTGGCCGCGGTACTGCTCCTAGCGCCGCGTTTCACTTGGCTCGGCGCGATGTTGACCTTGGGGGCGATGGGCGCGGCAATTCTGAGTCATATCGCCGTCCTCGGCATCGCGATCCAAGGTGACCACGGGCTGCTGTTCGGAATGGCCTGCACCACCTTTCTGAGCGCGTTCGCTGTCCTGTGGATTCATCAGCAATCGGTGCCGCACATCACGCGGCTCGACGACTTTCCGGAATAGAGGTGGTAGGAATTGTCGAATGAAACCGCTCGTGGAATTCGCCCTGACCCTCGCCGCGATTTACCTGGCGCTCGGTGGGCTGTTCGCGGCTGCTTTTCAGGGCTGGGGTTTACGGCGCCTGGACACCGGCGCGGTTGGTGCTGGGATTGGTTTTCGATTGCTCATCACACCTGGGGTTATTGCTCTCTGGCCATTCTTGGCCCTCCGGTGGCACCGGCTGGCACAGGGACGATCATTTCTGGGAAATCAGGAAACGCCTGTATCATCTCGGCGGTTGCGCGCCTTGCATCGGTTCGCCTGGCAAGCGCTCGCGGTGTCGGTGCCGTTAGTGGTGGCCGCGGCGCTGTGGTGGCGCCCCGCTCTCATTCCTCGGTCGCCGCTCGCTTCTGTGTCCTTGGGAGAGAAGCCACCGCGCTAGCCAGCTTTGGCGGTCAATCCCTTGAATTCCTATGGCTCTCGCGTACCGCGCCATTGATTGGAACCGTCAGAAACGGCTTTATGACCTGACCCTCGTCGCCCTGCTGGTGTTGGCACTTGGGACGTTTGTCGGCGTGACGTTGTGGGTCTCGCCCAACATTACCGTCGAAACGCTCATCATCCGCGGTACTTCGATTTCGGCATTGCTGCTGTTGCACGTGATCTTGTGCGTCGGCCCGCTCGCCCGGCTCGATCAGCGCTTTCTGCCGTGGCTCTACAATCGACGCCACTTAGGTGTGACGATGTTCCTTCTCGCGCTGGTCCACGGAATATTTTCAATCATCCAGTTCCACGCCCTCGGGGATGTGAATCCGCTCGTCAGTGTCTTCACAGCGTATGAACGCGACTATCGGCCATTCGCGCACGGACAGGTTAACGTTTCCCATTTCCCGTTCGAACCGTTTGGCGCCGCCGCGCTCCTGATTTTGTTCCTCATGGCGGCGACCAGCCACGACTTTTGGTTGCGTCAATTGGGTGCCTCATTTTGGAAGCTGTTGCACCTCGGAGTGTATGTGGCCTACGGCTTGATTTTGGTTCACGTCGCGTTCGGAGTGCTGCAGGCGGAACGGAGTTGGGTGTATCCCGCCTTGCTGGGACTTGGCTTCGCAATCGTCGCCGGACTGCACCTCGCCGCGGCGATGCAAGAGACTCGGACCGACGAGGCAGCTCAAGCCGCCGAACGAAATGGGTTCGTGGATGTGGGACATGCAACCGACATCGCTGAAGGCCGAGGCAAAGTTGTGGTCGTGGAGGGAAAGCGCCTGGCCTTGTTTCGCCATCAGAACCGAATCTTCGCGACCTCCAACGTCTGTCGCCATCAAGGAGGACCCATTGGCGAAGGACGCATCGTCGACGGTTGCATCACTTGTCCTTGGCATGGCTGGAACTATCAGCCCGAAGACGGCTGCAGTCCGCCGCCATTCCACGAGGTGTTGCCCACGTATGACACGAAAATTATCGCAGCCCGGGTTTGGGTGAAGCGCCTCGCGAATCCCGCGGGAACCCGGTGCGCAGGCGCGGCCGCCGAATGAGATGAAGGACGACTTCTACATCGGCTATCTTGACCAAGCGCCGCCGGCATTGGCGCGGCACACGCGGCGAGTCGTGGTGACGCTGGTCCTCGCGGTAACGATGATATTGGGTCTGCTGGCGGCCCGGCAGACTCCGGCGGATCAGGGCACCTTTGAGTTTGGAGTCACTCGCTCGTTTGAGGGAGTGCTTTACGAAACACCCTTGCCGTGGCTGCGCACGTTGTCCGCGGCGGGAGCCGGAACGAATTACCTGCTGGTGGGCTCAGGCAAACAGGGCTTGCCCGCGTTCGCCCGCGGTCACGACGGCGACCAAGTTCGGTTCCAAGGTTCGTTAATCTACCGAGGGAAAGCAGTCATGATCGAACTCAACCAACCGAACTCTTTCGAAGTGATCGGTCGAGCCGTCGCCAAGGATTTGCGCCCGCGCTCTGAACCCGTCGGTGAGGCAGTACTCACGGGCGAACTGGTGGACACCAAATGTTGGTACGGCGTCATGCGACCGGCGACCGGCAAAGTCCACCGCGCCTGTGCGGTGCGGTGTCTGAGCGGCGGTGTACCTCCCGGCCTCCTCGTGCGAGACGCGGAAGGAAACGCCACGGTGGTCCTGCTCGCGGGCGCCGATGGAACGCCGCTACGCTATGACGTGGAGTGGGCTGCCCGCATCGTCACGGCGAGCGGAAAGCTCGAATTGCAGGAGCAAACTCCAGTGCTGCGCGTCCAAAAGCTCGTCCTGGGAGAAGCGGCCCATTAGCGTGCGGGTTCGTCTGCAGTTTCGCGGATCATTTTGCCCGGTGATGGCCCTGGCAGTGTGGAGCCAGTAGGTGACGCAGAAGAGAAACCAGGGAAGTGCCCGCGGACGTCAGTCCGTGGCAGTCCACCAAACGAGGCACGGTCACCAACTCACGTTGGCAGCTACGACGTCGAGCGCGCCGGGAGTTGATTCGAAGCGATGGTGCGAAAGTGAAAGTGCGCCTCGTTCCCACGTCGGCCGCGTCGCCGACGAAGGTATTGATTTGAGCAATGAGCAATGACTCATCGCTGCACGCGCTGAACCCGAAAGAAGCGAAACTCCTCCGACGTGGGAATCGTCACGGCGCTGGTGTTGTGGGGATTTTCCGCCACCGATTGCCACTCGTCTTCGCCGCCGAGCAAGTCCCGAAACTCTACGAAATAGTCGAAGTCGGGTTCGACCGGATAGCTGAGGCGAATCGAGAGACCTTCCGCTGGAGATCCTTCAATGAGTTCAACTGACACCACCAGTGGGAGCGGCAGGATGACGGTGGTCGAGGCATCGGCGGTGGCCGGCGGCGGCTCCACGAAGCCGACGTGGTCGCGGGCGAGGGTGTAGAAGGCGTAGGTGTTTCCATTTTCGCCGAGGAAACCGGCCGAGTTGGTCGCGGTGGCGGCGATCCACAGGCTCCAGGGTCCGCCGTTGGTGGAGACATAGACATCGAAGTCGGCGATGCCCGCGCCGAGGTCGGTACCGCTCCACTTCACTTCGAAGACGGGTTCCCGCGTGATGGCAGGGAGCGGGAGCACGGCGCTGGAGGGGGCGTCGGCGTCAATAGTTACCAGGGCCTGCTTCTGGGGATCGAATCCGCGGGAGGCGTCCAAAGGATCGATCTGGTCGGTGCTGATGATGGGCTGCCGGTCGAAGGAGATGAGTCCGATGTTGCGGATCTCGGCACCGGTCGGGAGATCGGCGCGCGGTTCGATGAGGTATTCGATGAAGCCCTGGCCGATGCCGGTGCCGTCCTCGGGCGGCAGGAAACCGGTGAGGACCTCGGGCGGCAGGGAGGTCTGCGGATCAATCGAGCGGAAGACCGTGCGGACGAGACCCGTGACCCGGTTCAGGGAGATCTCGAAATGAACGTCGAAGGTTTTGTCCTGGATGGTGACCGGGAGAATGCGCTCGAAGGAGGGCGCGGACTGTTCGGGGACGAGGATCGTGTCGCCGAAGCCGGCGCTGGTGAAGCGGAAGGAGGCCCAATTCAGATTGGTGGAGAGTTGATCGGTGATCTCGACTTCCTGGGCAGGCGCGCTGGCCCAGACCTCGGGCGGGAACGGCTCGCCATTCGCGTTGGTGCTCCCCGGGCCGAAGTTCTCGAAGCGGATGCGGTAGGGGAATGATGCACCGGCGGTCAGAAAGTTCGCTGCTCCGAAACCGGAAGGGCCACGCTTTTCGTTCGGGTCGGTTGAACTGACTGACTGGGTTTCGGTTTCGTCGTTGGGAGGGAGGCCTGGCGTAGGGATCTGGGTTGGTGAAGCAGGCGGACAGAGAAAATTCCCCGCCGCCGCTCCTCCAAGGGCACCTGCCGTGCTGGCGAGTTGGCCTAAGAAAAACCCCGCGACAGGATTAATGCTGCCTGTCGCTAGCCCAACTCCAAAGCCGGCCGACAGACTGCCCAGTGTTTTGAAGCCATTTACACAGCTCTCATGATTGTTTACATCTGTATTTAAAATAACATCGAACGCTTCGGCTGCTTCCCAGAACGGCGAAATTTTGTTTCCCCATACTTTGAATGAACCTCTAATAACCTTTCCTGTGTTTCTTGGAAATCCGCGAAGAAAATACAGCCCCATCGGATCGATGGCTCCTGGCGAATCGTTCTTGACGTATCGGTAAAAATTCTGATCACCACCATCTATTCTGATTGGATCAATGCTCAAGAAGCGCCCAATCGCCGTCGAATAAAATCGAGATCTCATATAGCATAATTGGCTCTCTCCGTCCTGCACACCAAATTGCCCAATAAATTCAAATGGATTGGCGAGCGAGGTCTCTCTGTACAGCGACTCCCCAAATGGGCTGAAGGCGTAATTATTGAAAAGCGCACCTGCGTTTGTTGTAATTCCGTGGACCGACCCAATGCCGTCAAAGTCGTAGAATCCTATTGGTGAACCTGCCTGCGAACGTCCGATTAGTCCATTTCCATAGATATTTCTAAATAATTCGGGTTCTGTATCACCATATTCGACCAACACATCCCCAGCACCTGTTGGATCTAGGACGTACCCGATTCGTCGGCCGTTGAGAACTGTTCCCGCCCGATTCCCAAACGCATCATACTCATACTCCGTCACCCCACTCGGCCCCGTCACCCTTACAAGCCGGCTCTGCTGATCCCACTCGTAAGTGTTCACGCCGTCGAAGGTCAGGTTCCCATCCGCATCGTGGAGATGGTTGGTGCCGCCGACGCTGGTGTATTGGTTCAGGTTGTTGGCGACGTAGAGGTTGGTCACGCCGTTTTCGATGGTGCGGACGCGGTTGCCCAGGGCGTCGTATTCGTAGGTCAAATCCTGGTCCGGAATCTCCGGGTTGATGGAGTCGAAGACGGCGCGGGTGAGCTGGCCGGTGGCGTCGTAGCCGTAGGTCCAGTCGCCGTCGAGCGTGCTCATGGTCCTGCGCCGTCCGCGCCGGTCGTAGGTGTAGTCGAAACGGCTGTTGAGCGTGGTCGCGTTGCGGTGGTTCTTGAGGCTGAGCAATTGCCCGGCGGGGTCGTACTCGTAGGTGGTGAAGGTGCCGTTGCCCTTGTCGATGCGGCTCACGCGGCCCGATGGCTCGTAGGTGTAGGTGACGAGCAGGGTGTCGGTCTCGTCGCGCAGTTTCCAAAGGCGACCGGCGGAGTCGTATTCGTACTTCGAGGCAAAGCCGTCCTGATCGGTCATCTGGATGCGCCGGCCAAAGGCGTCGTAGGTGTAATCGAGGAAGCGGCCTTGGGGATAGGTCACACGCTTCAGGCGGTCGCCGTCGGTGTCCGGGGCATAGGCGTAGGTGGTGACCTTATCGCCATCCACGGTGGAGGCCAGATTGCCGCGAGGATCGTAGGTGAACTGGATGGCATGGCCGTCGGCGAAGATCTGGTTCGTGATCTGTCCGGCCGCGTTGTATTCGTAAGTGAGCGGCTGGCTAC
Organism: Verrucomicrobiales bacterium; assembly: GCA_003445095.1. GTDB lineage: Bacteria > Verrucomicrobiota > Verrucomicrobiia > Limisphaerales > UBA9464 > UBA9464. The sequence continues at coordinate 1,887 of DLVS01000431.1, read as the reverse complement.
GCCGGTTGGTGTAGCTGAGCGGCAGGCCGGCCTCAGTGTAGTTGGCGAAGCGCTCGACGCTTTGATTCGGGTAAATGGTCGAGACCAGGTTGCCGCGCGTATCGTAGGTGTAGCGGGTGGTGTTCAGTTTGGCGTCGGTGAAGCTGGCCAGGCGGTTAAACTCGGGCCGGTAGCTGAACGACGTGGTTTGGCCCAATTCATCCGTGAGCCGGGTGAGGTTGCCCTGCTTCGTCCAATCGAAGGACTGCTGCTCCCCGGTCGGCAGGATCAGCTTCTTCAAGCGAAACTCCGCGTCGAAGACACTGGACGTGATGTGCTCGAGCGGATCCACCACTTTGGTCAACAACCCCGATTCATTGTAGTACAGGCTGTTCGTTCCGAGTTGGTCGCTGACGAAGACTGTCCCCGCCGGATCGTAGGCGAAGCGAACCCGCTGCTCGCCGTCGGCCCGGTAGGTGGACTGGAGGCGTCCCCGTTCATCGAATTCGAAATGCTGGGTGGTGCCGCCCCGTTCGATGGAGGTCAGGGCGTGCAGCACCCGAGGATCGCCGGTGGTCTGGTAGGTGTAGCGTGTCACCTTGCCATCGTCGGTGGTGACGGTTTGGAGATAGTTGCCCGAGGCATCGTAGGAAAAGCGATTGGTACGCCCGGCGGAGTCGTGGATGGAGGCAATCCGTCCAGCAGCGTTGTAGGCGAGGAACAGACTCGAACCTGAGGAGTGGTCGAGCCGCTCTAGCCGGCCCTGGGAATCATAGAAAGCGGTAACCCGATTGCCGTTGGGATCCTCAATCGCCTCGCTACGCCCGGCGATATTAAATCGGGTCAACGTTCCTTCCGAAGAACGCAGAATAAACCGGCCGTTGGAATCTTGATACAAGGTGGACGCATCCCCTGGCATGGAGAAGTACTTGCCGACAGTTCGGATATCAGGTTCATAGCGTCGCCGAGCACCGCCGCAACAGCCCCCAATCTCGACCAATCCATTGGTTCCCTGCATCAGCCTTTGATCCCAACTGAAGGTCCAGCCGTAGCCGAATGGTCCTTGGACATGCCGTCCCGGGATGGTGTTTGGGAAGGCCCTAGACACAGACAACCCGACTCCAGGCGTGACCATGCTGGCATCGGTCACGGAGTCGAGGACCGGCACCGGTCCCAGGCCGCTGGCCTTCAACACCTCGAAGCGCCAAAGGTCATCAATATTGGAGTTCGGCTTTCCATGGCGGGCGAGGTACTGCGCATTCTCGCTCAAGATTTGGACCCAGTCCCCGAGTTTCTCACCTACCCGCTCCCTCAGATTGCTGACAATGGCGGACCAAGCGACTTCGTTGATGGAGTCAGGGCGAAGCTGAAGGACGCCAGGTTCGTCCCACTGTCCCGTGAGCCCTGCTGCGGTGTCACCGGGTGAGAAAGAATCGACGACAAACTGGGACACTTCACCGGCCGTTGGCGGGTCGCCATTTCTCCAAGGCATCGCCAGATCAAATGTCTTGGTGTCCTCTCTACACTCCGGAAGAGGACACACTTTATAGCTCTTCAAGCCGCGTATATACGTGGCACCAACCCAATTCATCGTCCGTTGATCGCTGCTCTCGATTACCGACAAGCCAAACTCAAAGTTGGTGTCGTGAAAATCCCTAGGTTCTAATATTCCTGCGAAATACACTGGGACTTGAACCCGTTCTCCGGGATGCAGAAATCCCAACTGCCGCCCGCTGGCCAGTATGGTAACGGAATGCCCAAAGCCTTCGGGTAGAACCGATGTATTGAATCCGTCCACCAGTCGGGTGGGGCTGAGCGTCAGGATAGGTTTCTCGTTGTCCTCAGGGTCCGTCGAGCGGACCTGGATCAGGGGAGCAGGCATTGAAGCATTTCCGACATTGGCATACT
>DLVS01000094.1:9256-9756 GCA_003445095.1 Verrucomicrobiales bacterium | reverse complement strand
ATGCATTAAGGGGCCGGTCATCGACTTCTTGCTCGATATCATCATTGGCGCCATTCGGGCGACTCCGGATCTGCCCATGTTCGGTCCGCTGTGGTCGCTCTTGAAGCCGGGTGTGGTGTCGTTCTTGGAAACCGTTCGCAGCAAACCCATGGATACGAAGATCGCGATCAGTAACAAGATTGCGAAGATCATCCGCGGATCGAGCCTCGGCTTCCTGCTGGGCTTTGCTAAGGGAGTGTTGGTCGGCGTTTGGGAGGGCATCCGCGATCCTATCCAGGGTATCTGGATGGTGATGAAAGGGCTGACCTGGGTAATGGATTACCTTGATGCGCTGACGAACGCGGCGGCCACCGGTGGGCGAGCAGAGGCTCCTCCTTCGCCGTTTGGTGGAGGTGACGAAACGCAAACCATACATCAGGTGCCGCGAACGGAAGCGTCCGCGGGTCAGGGACCTGGAGCTGGAAGTATGTCCCATGCTTCCGTTAGCCCGGCCGCGGTTC
>DLVS01000094.1:0-9011 GCA_003445095.1 Verrucomicrobiales bacterium | reverse complement strand
CAGCCGGATGTCGATCAAGTCGTTGCCAACTTCTGGAGTGCCGCGGAGGAGTACTTCAGCGGTGGCAGCGGGGTAAGCTTCGACGAACTGGCGACAAAACTCGGTGACGCCTGGGCCGCCCTGCAGGCGAAGATGTCCGAACTCGGTGGCGAGATGGCAGAGAAGGTGACGGCCTTCTTTGAGTCCGACGCTGAGGCGGATTCGAAGCTCGGTGAAGGTATCGGCTGGCTTGTTGGCAACATCGGATTCCAATTGTTGCTGGACTATTTTAGCGCGGGCACTTGGGAAGGGATCGGTCGCGTGCTGCAGATGATCGCGAAGTTCCTCAACTGGCCGATGGAGGTGTTGGGCGCGGCGTTCAAGCTCCTGAAAAAACTCGGCGGCATGCTGCTCGACGGGCTCAAGAGTCTAGGAAAAATGGCTCTTGAAGCGGGCAGCGGCGCGCTGAGGTCGGTGTCGAAGGCGCTGGGCAACCTGGGCGAGAAACTGATGAGCTTTGCCGAAAGGTTACTAGGCAAGTTCGGGGGAGCCGCGGCCCGCGAAGGCGAGAATCTGGCCGGACGGGAGGTAGCGAATGTCGCGGAGAAGAAATTGGCACAGGGGGCCGAGCGGCAAGGATTGCATACCGCCGAGAACCGGGCGGTCGGAGCCGGCGAACATGCCCGCGCTCCTGGAACAACTCAGGCTGATGACGCCGCGAAGGCTGCCGAGCGCCAATCTCCAGCGACGCGAGAGAGAAGCGTGGACCGGAGTGGCCAGGTCGAGAGCAACCAACTGACTCATGAACAGCTTGGAAACGAAGTTAAGTTCATCGAAGACAATCCCCATCTAATTCGCGAGGGCCCGCCGCGCGAGATGGAAATTGGAAAACACAAATGGGTCGAGGATCCGAGCGGTGCCGGTTGGTGTCGCCATTCAACACCCCCGGCGGTTTGTGTGCCCAGGGTTCGGGTCACGCGCGGTCCGGAACTCACGCCCGACAATGTCGAACAGATTATAGCAGACCTCAGGGCCAAACGAACGGTCACCCCGTTGGAGGAGGCGCGCCTGCGCGCCGTGGCTGAAACCAAAGGAGGAATCTGGAATCTGCGCGGCCAGCCGGGGGCGACTGTCGCCCCCGGCGGCGTAGGGCTGCGAGGCGAGGTGGGCCATAATCTGCTGGGCGAAGATCTTCCTTACGCCAAAATCATCGATAGCGCACCTCGCATCGACCCAGTCACGGGCATTGCTACCGAGATCAGAAGTATCAAGACCCACCAGCTCCACAGTTTTACGGAGCCCGGATCATTCGCGGCCCAGCTCAAGTCGGAGGTCTCCGAGTTGGCTAGGTTCACCCAGACGGGAACCGGCACGGGGCTGGTTCAGGCGGGACGGAACACCGAAAGGATCCTGGTGATCGGTGTCCCCCCAGGAACACTGGAGTCAACGGCAGGAAGAGCTTTGACGGCGCAGTGGCGCCGGGAAGCAGCCGAGGCAATCGCTTATGGTCAACAGCGGGGCGTCCGGATTATCTTCAAAGCGATTAGATGAAGCCACACACACTCTCAATTTATTACCGGCAGGGCGTGTTGTACATCCAGCCTAGCTTACCGAGTCGCCGCGGGATTATCCCGCTTGAATCGGTGATCGTGGCGGAAGGAGGTTGGTCCGGCCTTCGGGCTGCTCTGATGGAAGGCGAGCGAATCGCTCTGCTCGAGGCCCAAAAGCAACCCGGGAAACGGCATTACGCTGACGATTCTACGCTGGCCCGCGCGGCCGGGTGTAGAAACTTCCGAGAGTTCATCCCGGGTACGGTTCAATGTACCTTCAACCGGGTTCCCGACTATGTGCTGGTCGTGCGTTCGCTGCCTAATCTTGAGCTAGGCGCTATGGTCGGAACCCCCAGACAGGACGAGCTTCCGCCAGACAGCACGTTAGATCGACTGGCTCTCGTTGCCCGTGACGTTATCGAAGGAAAGAACGGCTGGTGAACCTGGTCGAGCAACTCTTAGTGAACAAGGCTCTCAATGTCATCGATAGGCGCGAAGCCGTCGCTGAGATATGGGGAGTCCAACCTGACTACGGGGCTGCAGAAGCGTGTGACGTCATCTTCTCGACGCGAGATGTATCCGTGGCTTCCCTCGCTGCCGCCCATCTCGCGCTGCTACCCGGAATACGTCAGCAAAAGCATCAGGTCGCGAGCGACTTGTTGTCCCGCGGCGACGACTGGGCGGCGGCGGCAGTCGACTTAGTCAAATTCTTGCCCCGAAAAAAGATTGCCGAAATCGGAGGACGCATTTTGGAAGCGTCGGGACAGGATTGGGCGGACTCGCTGCTCTTCGAAATCGCGAAGTACTTCCCGGAGCAATTGCGGGAATTCGCCGCCCGAGTTTCGTCTCCCATTATCGGCGAGGCAATGCTGGCGGGTGGTCCGGATGATTGGGTGGCCGACTTCGTGCGCCGTTTTGAGGAGTCCGACGAGTCCGCGTTTCTCCAGGCCCTCGTCCGGATCCGCACTCCAGCGGCTCGGGCGGCGCTACTTAGCCTGCAGGCCTCAGCACCCGAAAGAGTGCGGCCAGCGATCGAAGCGTGTCTGGAGAACTGCGGTGTGACGCCCAGTCCGTCACGACGGGCCTTCTTCCGGGGGAGTTATTTTGGGTTGATAGCGCCCCGAGCCTCGGGCCGCCATGTTGTTGGGGGGCGCATCGGTGGCCAAAATCCGGGCTGCGAAATCTGTCGGGCAGAGATGGCTCGGGTTTTGTGCCTCAGACCTGATGCTCTCGGATGGGATCTACGCGACTCTCCCAACTTCTTTTGGTATCAGTGCGCCTGTCTGGATCGCAGTGAAGCCGAAGTTTTTACTCGTGTCCGCAGTGATGTTGTCGAGCGGCTGGTAGTCATCGAAATCGCCGAACCTAGGAGGTGCGAGTGTCCCGTGTTCCCGGTCGAATGCGCATTAGTTCTTGAAGAAAGTCCTAACCAGATTGGCATCGGAAGCGACCGGGTTCCTGGTCGGGGTCTCCACGATGTTGGGGGACCGCCGAACTGGTGCCAAATCGATCCGTTTCCTCGCTGCCCTGTCTGCCGTTCAACCATGACTTATCTGGCGGCAATTGATGGAGGGATGGCACCATTTGGGCAGATCCGCATTCGTGGAACCCTGTTCTGCTTTTGGTGCGACGAGTGCCAGGTCGCAGGCACCCGGCGCCAACGCTGAACGATACTGGAGAACTCCCTAACGGATCGGTCTTTTCCCCGTATGCCTGCCGCGGCCAGCATCCGCCTTTCGAGTCAGAGCGCTTCGTCGAACGACCGCGCGGGGGACTACCGCGCGACGTCTAAGGGCGATGGCTCCTCGGTGTCGGGTAGGCCGCGCTTTCTCACGGGCGGCTCACCGGTGCCGCAAATTCAGCGCCTATTGCCAGGGGACCTGCGGCCGCGACGCGACACATAGTTATGTCGACCCTCGCGTAACCCACGACGACTGCCGCTCGGACGCCGACCATCCCGGGGGCGCGGAAAAAATCTGCTGCCTCGCCCGATCTAGTATCTGACCCAAACCTCCCTCGATTCTTGCAGTCGTTCGTTGGTCAGCCCGGAGCGCCGACCATTCAGCGCACAGGCGTCGTTGACACCGGCACGCCGACACTCCCGCCCTTTATCCAGCCGAAGTTACTGATCGACGAACCAGGCGATAGCTTTGAGCCGAACGCGGACGGCGGGACGGAGCTGACCGGCCGTGACCAGAGCTCACGCGACCAACCAGTCCCGTCGGGGTTGTTGTGCCCCAGCCAAAGTAGGATATTGCAGCGGAAGTGTGCCTGCGGTGGTTCGGCCGGTATGGCGGGGGAGTGCGAGGAGTGCAGCAAGCAGCAGCGATCGGGTCTGCAAGCCAAACTGAAGGTTAACGAACCAGGCGATATCTACGAACAGGAAGCAGACCGGATCGCCGATCAGGTGATGGCCGCGCCGGCTCACACGGCCGTAAGCAGCGCTCCGCCGCGCATCCAACGCGTCTCGGCACCATCGACGGGGAAGCTGGAAGCAGCATCCGTCAGTGTAGACGTGGCTCTTGCCAGCCCCGGCAGGCCGCTGGACGCGGCGCTGCGGCAGTACATGGAGCAACGCTTTGGACACGAGTTCTCCCGTGTCCGCGTTCATCATGACGCGGCAGCTGCCGATTCCGCGAGCGAGGTCGACGCCCACGCGTACACCGTGGGACATGACATCGTGTTCGGCGCGCAGCAGTTTTCCCCGGATACGCGTCGCGGCCGGCAACTTCTCGCTCACGAACTTGCCCACGTCGTACAACAGGGGTGTGCACGCGGAGAAGTAGTTCGGCGCAAGCCGGCGACCGATACACAGCATCTGGCCGAAACATTGCCAGGACCACAGCCTTTCGCGCCCGACCCTTCGCGACGCAACGATCAACGCTTTGCGTTGAAGCAGGCGGAAGAGGACCTCACCTGGCTGCAGGCCCGTGACCAACTGAGCGCCGCGGAAAAGGACGCCATCATGACTCGTCGCGACTTCTTCGAAGGCGCGGCGAGAAGCGCCTATGTCGAGAAGATAGCGCCGATGCTGAAGCTCGTGATGACGCCGCAGATCGAGATTCGCTCCGTCTACATCGGCGACCTGTCCGACATCGAAGAGTCGCGCCGTCCTATGGTGCGGCAGCGTCGCGAACGCACCGCCCGCCGCTTCGAGAAAATCAAGGACCAGGACCTGGAGTACAAGTACGGGAAGGAACTGGACGAGTACCTGGAGAAGGGGTGCGAGGAAAACGTCGACGTCGATTTTGAGATGATCGAGCAGATCATCGCCCAACGGGCGCCGAACGCGACCTGGCATGCCGCAGCCCGCGAGGATTTCCTCAACCGCCGCGCCATCCAGGAGGTGTGGATCGCGCGCGAGAAGAGCATTCCGTCGCTGCCACAATTCTGGCAGGACCAGTTTAAGGGTCTCGAGCGCGAGATTGCGTCCATGGACGAGGGGATGAAGGCGCTCGCGCCGTTCGCGCGCAGCCTTCTGTGGATGTGGCGTGAGCACGTCGCGGAATTCGATCAGAACGCCTACATCCGCGACTTCATTCAGTCACGACGCGGTGGAGACCTCGTGATGGCGGAGATCGCAAAGCAGTTCGATCGCGTGCTTCGCGAGAGCAACGACAAGGTCCAGAAGGAATGCCGGGAAAATCCACCCAGCCGGCTGATGAAGTTCTGGGGCGATCCCTGCAAGTCCTGGTACGGCGACAGTACCAAGGCGGACGATGAGATGTATCAGCTCAGAGTGCGCATGAAACTCATGCATGACCCGAATCGAATGCCATATCGCGACGTTATTTTCTTGCTGAAGGAGTATCACAATGCGGCGGCGGCAATCCCGTCATCGATGGGAGGCGCGCACCTCAAGATCCTTCAATCGGTCTCGACGGTGCAAGGCTCGTTCGCGCTCGGTATCCAGCCAGGAAAGAACATCAAGCCCGCCGTGATCGCGCCGCCACGCGGACCGGGCTTCCTCAATCGCAACTTGCAGAAGCTCTATCTGGCGTTCGGCATGGCGGTCGATGACCTCATGCCGGAACACCGTAACATCGCCGGTGGGAGCATCGGCAAACGGCCGGTAGCCGCGGTCGTGGAGAAGGTACCCGCGACCGTCAAGGCGCCGGCGACTCCAACGACCACCGCGACCCCGCGCACGCAAGCACCGGCGCCCATCGGCGCGACAGCCGGCGAGATCCCCAAACCCGTTGCGACCACCACGGTGCCGTCCACGCCGCCGAAGCCTCCGACGAGTTCGACGCCGACGGGCAGAGCGCAAACACCAGTCGCGCCCGTTGCCGTGAGTCCCGCGCCCGTGACCGCGGTGTCAACTGCTCACACCGCGGCCACGGTGACGCAGTCCACTCCGACCACAGTTACGCCCGCGCCTGGCGCTACCGCAACTACGGCGACGCCCACAGCCGTTCCAATGGATCGCGAAGTACTGGTCAACCTCGCGAGCGGCATCTTTCATCCGGCCGGATCCCATTGGTACCGCACGGGCGTGGCGAACGGCGAATACATGTCACGAGCACTGGCATTGGCGCGCGGATACCGCGAAGTCGGATCGCCCGCGGTCGCTCCGCCCTCCGGTGTTTACGGCGTCGAGCGCCGCAAAGATGGAGTCGAGATCAAGGCGTGGATCGGTGCCGTGCGTGCTGACCGCGCCGGATACGAGCGCGAACTGCCGAGCGCCGCTCAGTATGCACTACAGCAGATCGCGGAGTGGGAGCGCGCCCATAGCACCAGCGCGGGATTGAGGATCGAGAGTGCCGCGGCAATTCGTCTCGCCTCGCGACTGGTCAACCAGATCCTGCAGAACCGCGGCATCGAGGACTTCTTGCGCCAACTCCGCAATAACAACAGCACCGACGGCCGACTGCACCTGCAGACCGTGACCGCCACTCATGAACGCACGCTGAGATTGGAGTCGATCCACTACCTCGTTAGCTTCATGCAAAACGGCCGGCTGATAACTGCTTTCGAAGCTGTCATCGAGATGCGCACGGACGGATCCGCGCGGGCAGGAGTGCGGTTCGGCAGCGACAAGTACGTGTTCGGCCCCTGGTACCAGAACTGACCGGTGATGAGGACTTTCCCGAACTCCTCCAGAAGCCCCCAAGCCGGCCTCGTCGGAAAAAGGGCGGCGAGAGACACGATGTCTATCGTTAAACGTGATGGTTGGGACGGGCGCTGGGCGTGCCGGAAGGACAGAACAGGGACATGAAAATGATTGGCAGATGTGATCATGGTGGAGCCGAGCGCCGAAGGCTCGGCCGACCACGACCAGTGGAATTGAAGACGCCCAACCCGCGAATGGATTTGTTATGTCGGTGATCGCTCCCACCGCAGAATCCCCGGCACACAAGCCGAAAGCAGCGGTGACCGATTCCCCCAAGTCGGTCCCGGGAGGAGTGTCGACGGATGCGGGCCTGGGCCTGCCGCTTTTTCTCTCGATGGCCTCACCGTCGGGCGAACTCGCCACGATCCAACGCCAACCCGGAAAGCAGCTGAGCAAGAGTCCCCAGGCTTTTCCTATCTTGGTCCAAGCTAAACTCACGATCAACCAACCGGGAGATCCGTTCGAACAGGAGGCGGATCGAGTTGCCGAGCTGGCGGTTGGCCGTTCCGCTGGTACGGGCAGCGACGACGAGCGGCGGTCTGGTTCTCCTCCAGCGGTTCAGCGCAAGTGTGCCGCCTGTGGCGCCGGCTTGCCGTGTCCGAAATGCGAGGAGGAGGAGCACATCCAGACCAAGCCGGTCTCGTCAGTCTCTCCGACCCTCACTTCGGTAAACCTCGCCCCGCCGGACTCTGGTGCGCCCTTGACCGACGGTATCAGAAGTCGGGTAGAACCGGTGCTGGGAGCGGATCTGAGTTCCGTACGTGTCCACACGAGCACGGCGGCCCAGGCGACGGCAGCCCAACTTCAGGCCAAGGCTTTCACCCACCGGAATCACATTTGGCTTGGGCCTGGGCAAAGCCCGGACGACCAACGCTTACTGGCGCATGAAGCGACACATGTCGTGCAACAAGAAGGCGCGCCGGGCCTGGTCCAACGGCAGCCCGACCTTGACGCCGGCGCGACCAGCGGGGTGCCCAGCGAGATCGTCTCCGAGGGGCGAAGTCTCACTGACGACCGGATCGCGATGCGCAATGAGCACGAGAGTCTTTCTCATCCCGTTTTGGCCGCCGCGGCTAGCCTGCGCCGTCCGAATCAGCACGCTTCATCGAATGACCGAGCGGGGGACTACGGCGCGGCTTCCAGGGTCGACGACTCCTCAGCGTCGGGTACGCCGCGCTTCCTGACCGGCGGCTCTCCGGCGCCGCAAATTCAGCACGAGCTCGCGCACGTTGTTCAGCACGGGCCTGGCAGCGCGCCTCGCATCCAGCGCCAGGGCGAGACCAGCAGCCCCGGCGAGACTCCGAGTGATGAACCCCAGGTGTCGGAGGCTTCCGAAGCCTCGCAGCACATGCATCGCCAGTATCCAAGGCTCGCCGAAGCCCTCACCCTCGGGCAATGGACGCACATCGTCCTGGCGGCAGAGGCCCGCGCGCGGAAGCAGGAAGCAGGGGAAGCCACCACGGCTGAATCGTCGGAGGTGTCCATTCAGGTCCCGCTGAACACCATCCTCGAGCCAGCGGCGCGATTCGTCGACATGGACATCTGGGACACGGTCTTCGACCTTTTCTACAAGGTAGATCAGAGCCCCACCGCCGGCATCCTGCTGCGCAACGAGATCGCGCGGGAATGGTTCCGCGCCAACGCCGTGAACCCTCAGACCGACCAGGTCACCATCTCGCTGATCGATCCCGGCGGGCGCCAGCCCGGGCCGGCGCAGCTCGAGTTCACCTGGCGCAAGAAGTCGCTCACCGACTCGCTCGGTGCGATCCAACTTGGGTGGCTCGACGAGGACATGAGCAACCGCGGCGCCGAGTTGATGGTGCGTCCGCTGCGCAGCGCCGAAGCGGACGTCTCGCGTGACGCCCGCGAGCTGGCCGAAGCGGCGCGGTTGAAGCGCGAAAAGGAGCGGATCGAGCAGAAGCTGGCGAAAGTGATCGAGGAGGCGAACCAAAACCTGGCGAATGCACGCCTTCTCGAGATCGAAACGTACCACCGTCTCGTCTCGGAGGCCGCTGCACGGGCACACGAGATCGGCGGACTCTCACTGGAGGAGGGGCAACGCCGACGGGCGGCCTCTTACATGCCGGGCGTCGCCGAATTCTTTAAGACCAACTCGTTGGCACTGTTCGACCTGCTCAAACGGACGCGCGATTGGCGGGTGGGGAAGAACCTCGAGGAACACGCGCTCAAGGAAGAGGAAATGTGGGCGCTGCTGTCGGAAGGCAAGTTCACCTGCGTCAGCCGAACCGATCTCGGCAGCAGCGGCGTGGGGCGCGGTCTCGTCTGCCGTGAGGCCGAGGAGCCAATGCGCCTCTATGCGCAAGGAGAGATCTCCTATCGCGAAATGGAGGCGCTGGAGGAACTGAGGA
>DLVS01000318.1 GCA_003445095.1 Verrucomicrobiales bacterium | reverse complement strand
GACACCGCGCTCCCCATCTTGGAGTCCGGGTTAACGGCGATTCACTTTTGTTCCGTTCAGTTTTCAATCCACACGCGGTCGAAGCGATAAACCCAGATGGGTTCCATCAGCGGCCCCTTGAGCCACGGTTGACGCAACGCGTAGAGGCTTTGATGGCCGAGAAATGCCCACGGAGCGTCACGCACGATGAGTTCCTCGGCGTGCTGATACCGCGCGAAACGTTGGGACAAATTGACCTCCGACGCGGCCTGGTCGAGGAGACGGTTGACTTCGGGATTGTTGTAGAACGCCAGATTCATCGTCGCCGCGCTGGTGACCGCCCGGCCGTCGAATAAGGCGCCGAGCATGTCGACGGGATCCGGAATTCCGACGAACCAGCCGGAAAGCGTCATGGGCACCAGGCCGCGCTTTTGGGCGGACGTGAACAACTCGGCGGTGGCCACTGGCTTGAGGGCCACTTCAATTCCGACCTGGTGCAAATCCCATTGTATTCCCTGGGCCAGGACACGGACCCGTTCCTCCGTGCCATGCCACATCGTCGTGCGCAGGGGCAGTGGCAGTCCTGAATCGCGGAGCAGCTCGCGAGCTTTGGTCGGATTGTAATCGTAGCCCCGCAATTGCGAGTTAAAGCCCGGCATGATCGGTGGGATCGCTCCCTCCGCGTGGGTGAAGTAGCCTTGATCGACGCGCATCCGGCGGTCCCGGTCGATGGCATGATTGATCGCCCGTCGCACCTTCAAGTTATCCAGCGGCGGAATTTCCGTGTTTAGGGCCACATAATCCGTTTGGAACAACGTCTCCCGCTCAATCAGCCCGTGCCAACGAGGATCGCCGGTCAATCGCCGGAAGCTCGGGAGCGGAATGCCGATGAGGTTGATGTTCGCAATGTCGAGTTCGCCCCGCTCAAACATCATCAGATGCGTCGTCTCGTCGCCACCAATCAGCAGGTCCACTCCTTCGAAATGCTGCGGCACGGGGCCATGATAGTGCGGGTTGCGACTCAATTGCAGGCGCGCGCCTCGCACCCAACTTTGAACCCGATAGGGCCCGGCGCCCACGGGTTGAACGGAGAAGTTCCGCCCTAATCGCTCTACCTCCTCGCGGGGCACCGCGGCTCCCGGCACGTTAGCGAGCAGAAAGGGAAACGTGGGATCACTGCGCTCCAATTCGACGACCAGAGTGTCCGGAGACGACGCCCGCAGGCCGACCACATGATTGGTTTCGCCGGCGACAAACGCCTGGGCTCCACGGATTCCTTGCAGGTAGCCCGAAAACATTGCAGCGGTAGCGGGGTTGAGAATCCGCTCCAACGCGTACACGTAATCGTCGGCCACGACTTCTCGACCATTGGAGAACGTCACGCCGGGGCGAAGTTCCAAGGTAAACACGCGTTGATCTGCCGAACAGCTCCAGACCTTCGCGGCACAGGGCATCAGCTGAGTGCCATTCGTCACGTCGAGCAGCGGCAGATGCAGGAGTGGAAATAACATAATGTCCTCCTGCAATTGAATGAGTGCCGGATCCAGGGTCGAAGGATCGATGATGCGAGCGAGTCGAAGGACGTTGGGGCGGCGTGGTGTCTCCGCGGCGGCTAACGACTTCGTCGCGAGCAAGCCGATGCACAAAAGAACCACCGAGGCGCCCAATGGAACCCAACGCCAATGGATTCGGCGCCTCGACGGCATGTTTGTCGTTTGGGAGATTCTCCTCATTGGTCGAGCCAGGCGTTCTCGAATCGCACAAACAGTCCGAAACTACGAGACTGGGATCCTTGGACCAACGGTCGGAACAATGGAAGCGCTAGCCTATCGCCTCTCCATCCGTGCCTGGCGTCCCAGTGCGTTGTCATTCTTTTCGAGCGGGTCCGCACTCACCGGCGCTGTTTCGGATCGAGCATTTCCTGGAGTCCTTGCCCCAAAAGGTTGAATGCGAGGACGGTTACCACGATAGCGAGACCAGGCACGATCACGATGTGCGGCGAGGAAATGAAGTACGGTTGGCCATCGTTGATCATCGAACCCCAAGTCGGCGCGGGCGGCGGCACCCCAATGCCCAGGTAACCCAGACCCGCCTCGAGCAAGATCGCGTTCCCGGTATTCATTACTGCGAGCACGATTACGGTCGGTAGAAGGTTCGGCAGGATGTGACGAAAGATCAGTTGACGGTTGGACGCTCCCAAGGCGCGCGAAGCCGTGACAAATTCGCGCTCTTTCAGCGAGGAAACTTCCGCGCGGATAACCCGCACCATGCCCGGCCAGCAAACGAAGCCAATGAGGAGGAACAGGCTCACTACTCCGCGTTTCAATTCAATATCGAGCCAGTGCCACGGCTGAGTCGTAGGATGCAAATGCACGATCCTTCCGTCCATCAATCCCGCAAACGCCACGGCCAACAAGATTGCCGGGATCGTCAAATTCAGCTCGGTGAAACGCATCAGTGCGAAGTCGAGCTGGCCCCCGAAATAGCCCGCCAGTAGACCCACGAAACCGCCTACGACCGTTGCCGTCAGTATCGCCCCCATCGCCAGCGGCAGCGACACCCGGGCCGCGTGAATGACGCGAGCAAGCACGTCGCGTCCGAGATTATCCGTACCCAAAAGATAACCAGCGCCCGGCGGACGTGGCATGCCGTCGTTGTCCAACCCCTGCGCGTCTTGCTGAATCGGCTCCTGCAACAGGCGTCCACTCGTCAGCAGCGGTGCGATCAACGCGAGCAGGACCAGGATTACCACTAGGACGACACCAGCCCCCAGCAGCCGATTCGATCGCAGGGTGGCGAAGGCGGTTCGGGCCGTGGTGTCTCTTCTGGTCATGGCATTCCAATCCTCGAGACATTAAGATCAATCCCGAACTCCGAAGTCGGAGTTCGGATTGATACGAATCTTCCTCGGCAATTTCGCCGGACCATCACCAGCAGCCAATAAGTTCGGCGTTAAGACGTGAGGCCGCTGGCTTCACATCTCAAAAGCCTTGGGACGTCCGAGAATGACAGCGGCCATGATGGCGTGCCGGGCCGTCACGGGTTGACGAAATCCGGCCAGGAACGCGGTTAGTTCGGGGGACTTCATCCGGCGGCGCGGAGGTAAAGTGGGGGCCGCGTGGTCCACCTTGGAGTCGGCGCTTTGCAAAAATGCCCGAGCTCGCTCGGCAAGATTCGAAGCGTCGCTGTACGCGGCCTCGGCGGTAGCGAAGGATGCCAAGGGAGTCGAAGGCATCGGGGCCGATTCGAGATCATGAGTGAGCAGGTCTTCAACAGTGTCGCCGCGATTCGGAGCCTGCCACTCCGCCGGGGCGACGGACGGCGCTGGCACGGCTGGCGCCGGAGCCGGCATGCTCGGCGGTTCGCGGCGCAAAACGCGTTCCAGCTCTTGTTCCCACGGACTGAGCGGACGAGGTGCGTCAATGACCGGCGGAGGCGGGAAAGATGTCCCGGTGGCCGGCGGCGACTGCGCCGGCCGAAGGTAGCGCCCGACAATGGCGCGGCCTTCTGAATCAGTTGCGTCCTCCGGGAACTCCGACGGTCGCTCCCAACTCCGGCCGTCATCGGTCCCCGATCGCTGACTCCGCTTTCGCACTGCTTGAAGTATGGATAGTGTCAGAAACACGAAGAAGATGATGAATGGGATGAAGGGACCCCATCCAGCAGCAAGGAGCATCGACTTCATAAGATAACTCCAACGACCTCAGGCGAGTCTCACTTCTCCGATGAGCCACCCGCGATGTTACCACGCATGGAGGTATCGGCTTGGATGTTCTGCATCCGGTAGTAATCCATCACCCCGAGATGTCCGCTGCGGAACGCCTCAGCCAAAGCCAGCGGCACTTGAGCTTCCGCTTCGACCACCCGGGAACGCATCTCAGCGACACGAGCGATGTTTTCTTGTTCTAACGCGACGGCATTGGCTCGGCGTGCCTCAGCTTCGGCTTGGGCCTTTAGCTTGTTTGCCTCGGCCTGCTCAGCCTGCAACTTGGCGCCGACGTTCTCGCCGATGTCGACGTCCGCGATGTCGATCGAGAGGATTTCAAAGGCGGTATTCGCATCGAGACCTTTTTCGAGAACAGTCTTCGAAATGCGATCGGGATTCTCAAGTACGAGTTTGTATGTTTCGACGGAACCAATGGTCGAAACGATGCCCTCGCCCACGCGCGCGATGATGGTTTCCTCAGTCGCACCTCCGACGAAACGGTCCAAGTTCGTGCGCA
The DNA here is from genome assembly GCA_003445095.1 of Verrucomicrobiales bacterium. GTDB lineage: Bacteria > Verrucomicrobiota > Verrucomicrobiia > Limisphaerales > UBA9464 > UBA9464. The sequence continues at coordinate 2,352 of DLVS01000318.1, read as the reverse complement.
CCGTCACTCGGGCGCGGGCCTTGATCACGATCCCGTCCTTGGCAACCGCATCGATCGTGATCTTGCCGGCGATTGGAGCGGGACAATCGATAACCCGTGGGTTTACGGATGTCTTCACTGCATCCAGGACATTCTTGCCCGTTCCTTTGGTAGCTAGGTCGATGGCGCAGGCACGGTTGAAATCGAGGTGGATACCAGCCCGCTGGGCGGCGATCAACGCAAGCACGATCATATCCACGTTACCGCCCGCGAGGTAGTGCGTCGAAAGGTCGTCAATCGTCAGCGGCAAACCAGACTTCACGGCGGTAATTCGATTGTCGACAATGAAGCCCACGGGAATGCCGCGGAGCCGCAGCGCGACCAACTCGATCAAGCCAACCGGCGCACCAGAAGCCATCGCGCGCAGCCAGATCGAGCCGAAACTCGCGATGAGGAACAGGAGCGCGAGAGCAACGACGCCTAGGATGGCGGCGATCACAACGGTTCCAACTTCGAACTGGGCCGCGAGCAGGGTGGTCATGAACGAGTGAGGTATTTAGAAGTGAGTTAGATTAAAAAGTTAGATGGCTCGGACGAGAACGCGGGTCCCCTCGACGCTAATCACGCGAAGCTTCTGACCCCGCTCGACGGGTTCGCCGGAAGTAATGACGTCGACGCGCTCAGCGCCAAACTGAGCCATGCCGCCCGGCCGCAGTGGCGTCAGCGAGATTCCAAACTGATCCACGAGGTGGGTTTTGGCAGCGGTCTCGGTAGGAACGACGTGATCGGATTGAACGACGCGACCCACCCGCGTTGTCGGCAGGTGTTTCAGATACCACCAGGCCCCAACTAAGGCCACGGTTAACACAGCGACCAAGCTCCAGTTGCCCATAGCGAATCCGTACCGCGAGTAGATCATCACTAACGCCACGGCCCAGCAGAACAAGCCGATGGGTCCGGCGATAAAGTGAGGGAAGAGCGGTTCGAGCAACAGCAACACCGCACCTGCCGCGAAGAGGAAGGCGATGGTTTCCATGGGGCCGAAAGGCTAAGGGGAAGGCCCCAGTCAACAAGTGGAATCTCGTGGCCGGATTTGGATCGTCTCACATTTTTCGCTCCTGGCTGCGGCCATTCAGGATCCCAAAAACAAAAAGGGGCCTCCCGTTTCCGGAAGGCCCCAGTGGTATGGTGAGATTATTACGGAGTGCGAACGCGCCAGAACCCGACCGCGGGAACGCGGTGGTCTGGGTTGACGTCGGTTAGTGTTAGCGTCCCAGTCGTGGCCGGAGCTTGGGCGGCCTCGCTCCAATTACCCGCGTCGAGAACGGCCCGGTATTCCAGGATGTAGGTCGTCCCGGCGACGCTGTTGCCGACCGTGACCGCAACCCCAGCGGCGGTCACCGCTATGTTGGAGATCACCGGTTGATCCGGGGTGGCCAATCCCAAATCCTCCAACGTCAGTCCGTTGATGATCGGATTGTGGTCGGCAATCACCGGAGTCGTGATACCAGTGCCGTCCAGGACCACATTTACCGTGGCGTCCGCGGCATCGAATTCATACGCGATCACCACTCCTTTGGTGATGTTATTAACGCCACCTTGCAGGGCTGGAATTAGGAACTCATCGGCCACGAGCTGTCCTTCGACTCGGAGATCGAAACCTCGGGCGCAGCAGGCTTCGGCGGTGAGAACCTGGAGTTTGTAGCGGCGCCCTGGTGTCACGGTAAGGTCAATTCTTACCGGGATCGTGCTCCAGCGCATGGACTGCATGACCATTTCGATAACATCATCGTTGGCAGAATCGCCGTAGTTCGGCGCGAACCATGCAGGAATCTCATTCGCGGCAACGATTACTGCCCCGCTCACGTCGTCGGCGGTGAAGTCAGCGTCACGGACTTTTCCAACCGCGCCGATCGTGCCGACGTTCAGCGCGTACACGAACGTGCCGTCGAGGTCGAGCCCCTCGCCAGCGTCACCCCCGGTAAACGGTTGAACCAACAACTTGGTTGGTCGGCTGGCGGAGTCTATCGGCGACGTCCCGCTGTAGGACTCCACGAGGTCCGAAAACCCATCATTGTCAGTGTCCGCTTTCCGGCTGTTGGTTCCCTTGGCGACTTCTGCCGAGTCGTTCAGGCCATCCCCATCTTCGTCGGCCAAGATAGGATTCGTCCCATGAGTTTTCACCTCAGCGAAGTCGCTCAAGCCGTCGCTGTCGCTATCGAGCGAGTTTGAGTTTGAACCAAGGTCTGCCTCTTCCTTGTCGTTCAGCCCGTCACCATCGGTATCTAGTTTTGTGGGATCGCTGTTGGCATTGAACTCGCCCAGATTGTTGAGGAGGTCGGCGTCAGGATCCCCGGTCGCGTTTTGGGCCGC
>DLVS01000479.1 GCA_003445095.1 Verrucomicrobiales bacterium | reverse complement strand
CTTTCTGTGGTTTGGCTGTGATTCGCATTGAGCTGGACCCCTCTCTAACAAAATGCTCACGTTATTCTCTCTCACGCATGCCGTCCCACGCAAGCTCGACCCCGACTTCTTCGCCAACTCCCCCTTCGGCGATTCCGCCTCCGAAGCCTCGCGAGAATTTGTGGATCAACCTGATCTGCAACGCCGTGTTGCCAGGGCTCCTCCTCACCCAACTAAGCAAACCCGACCGCCTCGGACCGGCCTGGGGGCTAGTCGTGGCACTGTCGGTACCTTTGGGATACGGCTTGTACGACCTCATTCGTCGACGCACTTGGAACACGCTTTCAATTCTTGGCCTGGTCGGGACCCTCATCACAGGAATCTTGGGATTGATGAAAGCCGACAACATTTGGATCGCCGCCAAAGAAGCCGCCATTCCCGCCGTGCTTGGGCTCGCCATCCCATTGACCTTGCGAACCCGGCAGCCGTTGGTGCGAACGCTGGTGTACAACGATCAGGTTTTGGACACCGACCGAATTGGTCGCGCCTTGGTAGAGCGCAACGCGGTGCCGAGGTTCGAGGCGCTCCTTCGATGGGCTTCGTGGGTGCTGGCGGCCACCTTCTTAGTCAGCGCCGTGGTGAACTTTTTCCTCGCCCGGTGGATTGTCACCGCCACGCCTGGCTCTCCGGAAAACGTGGCTCAACTGGGCAAGCTCAACTGGGTCTCCTGGCCGGTAATCTTCGTGCCGAGTATGGCGGTAATGATGTACGTCTTGTTCAGTCTCTTGAAACGCTTGTCGGCAATGACTGGGCTGACGAACGAAGAATTGTTCCATGCTCATCGCTAAGCAGCGGAAATCGGTGACGACCCAGCGGTCGAACGATTCATGGTTCTGGCGCAGCTGATTATTGCGCCAAATGACAAGCGGCCCAGCGGCCCGGTGCAATCTCGCGCAAAAGTGGAACCTCGGTTCGACACCGAGCCTCCGCTACGGGGCACCGCGGATGAAACGGACACCCCGGCGGTGGGTGAATCGGTGACGGAACATCCCCACCCAGGACGATTCGGATACGCTTTGACTTGGGATCGACGACCGGCACTGCCGACAGCAATGCCTGCGTGTAAGGATGCTTGGGGCTGCTGGTAAGGGCTCGCGACGGTCCCAGTTCGACGACGCGCCCGAGATACATTACGGCCACACGGGCACAGAGGTGCTCGACGACGGCGAGATCATGCGAGATGAACAATAGGGCCAGCCGGCGTTCGCGTTGTAAGTCTTGTAGCAAGTTGATGACCTGTGCTTGCACGCTCACATCCAGCGCGCTCACCGGTTCGTCGCAGACAATCAAACGCGGTTCGACCGCCAGGGCTCTGGCAATACCAACGCGTTGGCGTTGGCCGCCGCTGAATTCATGGGGATACCGATCCACGTGTTCCGTCCGCAAGCCCACCGACTCAAGCAATTCGCCGATGCGCTTTCGGCGGACATCCCGATTGGGAACCAGTTGATGGATGTCGAGCGCCTCGCCGATGGTCTCTCCCACGGTAAACCGCGGATCGAGCGAGCTGAACGGATCTTGGAAAATCATCTGAAACTGTCGTCGTCGCCGCCGGAGTTCCCGAGCGGGCATCGTGGTGATGTCCTCGTTATTGAAGATCAGCCGGCCGCCGGTCGGTTCTAAAAGCCGAAGGACGGCGCGGCCGAGCGTGGTTTTGCCACAGCCACTTTCGCCCACCAAGCCGACGGCCTCTCCTTCGCCGACCGACAACGACACACCGTCCACCGCTTTGACGGATAGCGTCGCTCGCGAAAAAACTCCCTGCCTCACCGGGAAGTGGACGCGTAAGTCGTGGGCTTCGAGGAGTGGCATTCGGTCGACTTAAGAGTTCCACAGCGGGCAACGCACTCGGCGGCCCGGCGATGTTTCTAACAACTCCGGCAATGCGGCATCACAATCCGGCTTGGCCATGGAACACCGGGGCGCGAAACGGCATCCCGGGGGCCACTGTCCCGGAGATGGCACCGTGCCCGGGATTGCGTGGAGGCGTTCGGACGAATGTCCCAACTCGGGCACAGATTGGATCAATGCACGAGTGTACGGATGCAGCGGCCGCGCTAGCAGTTCGCTCGCGGAGGCCTCCTCAATCACCTGTCCCGCGTACATGACGACGACACGGTCCGCGAGGTCGCCCACAATGCCCAAATTGTGCGTGATCAGCAGAATCGCCATTCCGAGCCGCTTCTTCAATTCCGTCAGCAATTCCAGAATTTGTGCCTGAATGGTCACGTCGAGCGCGGTCGTAGGTTCGTCTGCGATCAAGAGCTTGGGTTCGCTCGCCAAGGCCATGGCGATCATCACGCGCTGCTGCATTCCCCCGCTCAGTTGGTGCGGATAATCGCGCGCGCGACTTTCCGGAGCGGGAATGCCCACTAACTTCAACAGTCGGATCACCTCGCCGTCGTTCGCCTTTTCCGGCCGATGCAACAGCAGCGATTCTCGGATCTGCTTGCCGACCCGAAAAACTGGATTCAACGAGGCGCCCGGCTCTTGGAACACATAGCTGACGACGGCCCCGCGAATTGAGCGCAACTCCGCTCCGGACATCTTCAGCACGTCGCGCCCTTGCAGCAGGATTTCGCCACCGGCATAGCGAGCCGGCGGAGTGGTCAGCAGACGTGCAATGCTAAGAGCCGTGACACTCTTGCCGCAGCCACTCTCGCCAACCAATCCCAAAGTCTCCCCTTCCGCGATTGATAGCGACACGCCATCCACCGCACGGACCGCACCGAAGTCGATCTGCAGATTCCGAATTTCCAGGAGAGCCATGAAGTTAGAGGTTTTTACCGAAGAGCTCGAAGGAAACAAAGAGCTACGTAAGATCAATTCGGCGGGAGCCAGGCCCATCGGATTCGATAAGGCATTGCCTTTCTCCGCTTCGTTTCCGCTGGTCTTTGTTCCCTCCGCTCCTTTGTTGGGAGATTTTCTTCAAGTCGCTTGTTCGATTCTCGGATCGATCCAGACGTAAAACAAATCCACGATTAGGTTGGCTAGGATGACCGCAGTCGCGCTGAACAAGACCACGCCCATGATCATCGGTACGTCCAGGTTGAAGACGCTCTGAACGGCCAATGTGCCGATGCCCGGTAGAGCGAAGACATTTTCGACGAAGATCACGCCACCAAGCAGACCAGCCACGTCCATGCCGAGGACAGTTACCACGGGAATCAGGGCATTGCGCAATCCATGACGGAACAACACGGCGCTCTCGGACAGCCCCTTGGCACGGGCGGTCCGGATGTAAGGGCTATCTAGCACCTCCATCATGCTGGTGTGAATCAGTCGGGCATAGTAGCCCACTGCCAAGATGGCCAGGGTGGCGGCCGGCAAAAGCAGGTGCGCGAAACCGCGGAACCCAGCTACCGGAAACCAACCCAGCTTGTACGAAAGCCAGTATTGCAACATACGCGCGAGCCAGAAGGCCGGTAGGGACAGTGTGAGAGTCGCACCGACCAGCACAAGGCGGTCAACCCACGTCCCCCGACGGGTGGCGGTCAACACGCCTAGTGGAATGGCCAGCAACATCCACATCACGATCGCCAGTCCGGCCAGTGCCGTGGTCGTCGGCAAGCGGGTGCGGATGGCCTCTGCGACTGGTTGGTTCGTGACGAAGGACTGCCCGAGGTCGCCTTGGCAGAGCTCGCGGAGGTAATGGCCCAGCCGCTTCCACAGCGGGTCATCGAGATGGTAGCGCGCATGAATCTGCTGGATCACCTCGGCGGACGCCTTGGGGCCGGCGATGACGCGCGCGACGTCGCCAGGCACCAGATTAATCAGCAGAAACGTGAGCACCGCCGTGCCCAGCAATGTCACGAGTGACCAGATAAGGCGCGTAATGAAACGGGTCATCACCGTGAGTGTCAGGAACCGTCGAAGAGATTGATCCGCTTCGGCGGGCGGAAAAGTTGTCGCGTCGGCTTGGCGCTGCGCGGTTCGGTGGCGTTCATTATTCAATCCAAACGCGGTCGAACCGATAACACCAGAGCGGCTCCAAAAGCGGCCCTTTGAGCCAAGGCTGGCGCAAAGCATAAATGCTTTGATGGCCAAGGAACGCCCACGGGGCGTCGCGCACAATCAGTTCTTCGGCCTGTTGATACCACGCGTAACGTTGCGGCAAATTGATCTCCGACGCGGCGTGATCGAGAAGACGCGTGACTTCGGGATTGTTGTCGAAGGCCAGATTCATCGTCGCCGCATTGGTGACCACCCGCCCGTCGAACAAGGCGCCCAGCATATCAACCGGGTCCGGAATCCCAACAAACCAGCCGGACAGCGGTCGCGAATTGTGCCCATCCCAACGGGATTGCGCCCTTGTTCCCCATGCCTTGTTCTGTCTCCGCTTAAAGTTCATCGCCGTTCTTTCGGATCGAGCACTTCCTGGAGACCTTGCCCAAGCAAGTTGAATGCAAGCACCGTCAGCACAATAGCGATACCAGGTACGATCACGAGGCGCGGCGAGGCGATGAAGTACGGTTGGCCATAGCGACGCGGGATGCCGATGTACGATTCGCCCGTCCATCAATCCAGCAAACGCTACGGCTAGCAGGATTGCGGGGATGGTCAGATTCATCTCGGTAAAACGCATGAGTGCCAGGTCGAGCCTGCCGCCGAAATAGCCCGCGAAGAGACCGACAACGACGCCCAACATGGATGCCGTCAGCATCGCCCCAACCGCAATCGGCAGCGAAACGCGAGTGCCGTGAATCACGCGGGCCAGCACGTCGCGACCGAGGTTGTCCGTACCCAACAAATAACTACCACCCGCGGGACGCGGCATGCCGTCGTTGTCCAACCCTTGCGTGTCTTGCTGAATCGGCTCGCGCAGCAGGCGCCCGCTCGTGAGCAGCGGAGCGATCAACGCGAGGAGGACCAGCATCACCATGAGGCCAACGCCCACGGCAAGCAGCCAATTCGATCGCAGGGCGCTGAAGACTGTTTGTGTCTTGGTGCCTTTATCCATCATGGTATTCTGATTTTCCGAGGCACAACAGCTCTACAGTTGCCGGATTGACCGCCGCTCTGGCCGCGAGTCTCCTGATGAGAGGCTAAGGATCCCCGATACTGATCGTCTGGTAGAACATCATGTCGTCTGGATCAACTTCTGATGCGGAACGCAGCCATCGCAGCGTGGAGTCACGCTGCCATTGGCCGGCTTCGAATCGCGGACGCTGCTCCAGTTGATACGGAGGGATGCCCCCGCTCCAACGCAACGAGGAC
>DLVS01000545.1 GCA_003445095.1 Verrucomicrobiales bacterium | reverse complement strand
GATTAAGCCACGCGCCAGTCCCGGCCAAATCCATGTTACCGGAGACCTGGTTCAGTCCGCCGGCGGAACCATCGAGGTCGAGTTGGCCGGAACCACTGCGGGAGAGTTCGACGTGGTCCAAGTGGACGGGCACGCCCTGCTTGGGGGCACTGTCCGGGCGTTGCCGGTGGGCGGGGTATCGCCGCAGCCCGGAGACACGTATCAATTTCTGACGGCGGCTGGCGGCCGCACGGGAGTCTTCGCGCATCTCGATGCGGCGGCGGGTCCGCCCTGGTTTGAAGTGTTGGAACAGGCTAATGGCGCGGCGCTCCGAGTGCTGACTGGCCCGCCGGTGCTCACGATCACGCTCGATACGCCTCCCACGGTGACGATTTCAGCGGAGCAGCGCCTCGCAATTCCGGTGACTGTTTCTTTTCCCGGCAGCGATGTGGATGTCGTGGTTTTGTCGGCCCAATTTAGTGAGCCGATGCTCGTGCCGCCGGCCAACGTGGGCTTCACCGGCGCGGGCCGAGCACGGGTAATGAATCTGCGCCCCGACTTGCTTCGCTCAGGAACGACGTTGGTCACCATCAATGCGATGGGACCCGGAGGCGCTACCACCAACGCAAGCTTCACCCTCGAAATCACTCCCGCTCCACCGCAAGGACTAGTGGCGTGGGAACCGTTCGATTATGCGCCGGCGAATGCGTCATTGAACACAAAGAACGGCGGCGTCGGGTTCGCCACGCCGTGGTTCGCGCAGTCGACCCCCCTCAATGCTCGGGTGGCCTCCGGTTCACTGCCCTATCCGTTGTTGCGGACCGCCGGCAATAACGTCGCGGCACCAGTCCTTTCCGCTGGAATTGGCTCGCTCTCGCGCCGTCTAACGCAGTCGCTCGGGACGCCCGGCACAACCCGTTACCTCAGCTTCCTCGCCCGCCCGGATGGGACCGTGGGAGAAGGCGCCTTCAACGGTTTTTTCGGACTCCTTCTCCATTCCGCCGTCGTTCCGGATTTATTCATTGGCAAGCCTGGCGGCGGCGCAACCAACCATTGGGCAATTGAAGACGCGGGCGGTGGTTTCCAACAAGCGAGCGAGATCTCTGCGGCCACAGGACAAGTTGTGTTGCTGGTGGCAAAGTTCGATTTCGAGAGCGGCAATGATCGCGTGTCGCTCTTTGTCAATCCCGTCGCTGGGCACCCAGAGCCGCCGACTCCGGAGGCGGTGCGCACTGACCGCGATCTGGGCAAATTCCAAGACCTTGCTTTGAATTCGACCGGCGCCTGGTCCGTGGACGAACTTCGGATCGGCACGACCTGGGAGAGCGTCACGCCTGATATCAACCAAATCGCGCCGCTAGGACTTCGGCCGATTCCCGATCAGGCCGCGCAGGAAGCCACATTCTTTGGCTACGCGGTGCAACTTCAGGAGTTGGTCACGCCGCGGGAAGCGCATTTCGAGTTGATCAACAACCCGACCGGGATGCAGATCAACGACATCACCGGTTTGATTTCTTGGAACCCTCCTGAAGACGCCGGCGGACAAACATTCGTCGTCACGGTTCGCGTTCATGATCTGCCGGAGCCACCGGTCCGTTCCGCGACCACCGATTTCAGCGTGTCGGTTCAAGAAGCCAACCAACCGCCGCGCCTGGCCTTCATTCCGGAGATTCAACTCGAACCGCAGCCGCCTCGGCCTTTCACGCTACAGCTGGTCGCACAGGACGACGACACGCCCACCAACACTTTCACCTTTGCTTTGGTCTCTGGCCCGACCGGATTGAACGTCTCGGCCGACGGGCTCGTTACTTGGGATCCACCGGCCGACCAACCTCCAGGCCCAACCCCCTTCCGCATCCGGCTCACCGACTTCAATGCCGGTGCGCCACTGGTGACCCAACATTTAAGTCACGAAGAAGATGTTGTTCTCAATGTCCAGGCAGCCGGGCCCGACCCAACGGTCACGGTGACTGCTGCATCCGTTCAAGTGGCGACGGGAGCGGAAGCCGTTTTCGAAGTTGAGGTGCTCAATCACGGAACTTTGCCAGCTTCGGAGGTGGAACTCCGACTGCAACTGCCCGGTCTGTCCGGGACGCCGCCTCGAGTTACCTTGCTCGAGGCGACCTCGCCGGGCGGCGACTGCCAACTGGGCGGCGACGAATTGAGGTGTCCCGTAGGCGACCTGGCGTCGGATGCCAGCGTAACCGTGAAGGTCCGCCTCTCGTTCGCTGTGGCCGGGTTGGAAACCTTGGAGTGGCTGGTGGTTTCCGCCACGGACTTGAATTCGTCGAACAATCATGACCAGTCCTTATTGCAGGTCGTGCGTCCTCTTCCGCCCACGCCGCTGAACCCGCTGGGATGGGAAGTTCAGACGGCCGCGGACGAGGGTGAGTTGACGGCGGTACGGATTGCGGCCGATCCGGAGGGCCTCCCGAATTTGCTCTCGCAACTCGACACGTCGAGGGCGCGTCTTTCCATTTGGGATGGTTACCAGTGGCAACAGTCGGGCGGCGGCGACGATCCGCCGGGCGGTTTCCCCATCGCCTTTCGTATGCTCGGCCAATCGAGGGAAGCGCTGCTCGCTCCCAATCCGGCGCAGGTGAATTACTTCGCCGACCTCGGGCTTGGCGTGCATTACCCGTTGCTTCTGAAGGAAGACAACGCCAATCCCAGCGATTGGCCCGGCTACAGCATTGTCCGCGATGCGCTGCTGCCTGGGGGCTCCGTGGGCCGCGATGATACCGCAATCCTCTACCGCGTGTTCCACTTCACCGACGAACTGCTCGATACGTGGCAGGACCGGACGCTCGCGCGAATCATCAATCGGCAGGAGGGATGGCCGCTGGTGCCGCCGGATCTCGCCCTGCTGCACCCTCGCCAGCAGTTTGTGATCGGCACGGTCGCCAGCTTCGGCGATTCGGAATTTGTCGCGGCCATTGCCCAGAAACGGACGAACGGTCTGGCACCCGTAATGCAAATCGTTTATCTGCCGGCCCTGACTCCTGGGTTAGACGGCTGGGAGAACTTGCAGACCCTGTGCGAAATCCCGGCCTTCGACACCTTCGCTTACGACGAGCTGCGCTACCCACCCGTCGCCGCGGCCCGGAACAGTGATCGCCGGGTGGCCGTCTATGCCGACTGCGACGGCCGTGTGTGGTTCGCTGAGCGGAATGGAACGCTCTGGCAAACGGAACAGATTGCGGGCGTGCCAGCCGGAGTGATTCGCAACTTGGCCGTCACCCTCGCGCCCGACGGTTCGCCGCTGGTCGCCTTGGTGTTGGAGGCACCGTGTTCAGGCCCGCCCCCTTGCCCAGTAGATCGCCGCTGGTTGGTCGCGCAGCGCAAGGCGGCGTGGGAGTTCAGTCAATTGGACAACGTGAGGGATCCGGCTGGTGGCGATTCTGCGCCCGCCGGCGGAACCGTCGTCGCGGGCCCAGACAAATTCACCGCGTTGAATGGCGGCCTCGATGTGCAATTTCACACGGTGGGTTCGGATGTTCGGATGGCCTACAACACGGGTTATCCCAGCCACGATATCAGATTCGCCCGCTTAACGCCTCGGTGGAGCCAGTACTTGAATCTTGGCGTAGCAGGTCCTGATACCTATCCCCGCCTGGCCGCGAGCGTGGGTCAGTCGCCTCCCCATGTCGCCTGGTCCGGCGCCTTGGACACGGTCAATCGAGGTTTATATCTGGGAAGGTTCGAGGCGCTTCGCGGCGGCCTTCGCTTTCTGGCGCAGGTGGTCGAGGCGGTTGGGCATCCGGCCAATATCGGAATCGGATCGGTCGAGGCGGGAGCCCTGGTGGCAGGCGATTTGAATGCCGAGCTTCTCCGGCTTTATACCGTCCAAGAGACCGTTCGCAGCGTCGATTATGGGGGCTTCGCTTCCGAACAGCCCATGGGGATCGGGTTCGGCACCGTACTTGGATTACTCCCCGACGGACGCCCTGGCTTTTCCCAATTCAAAGGAGGTAACAAGCCACCGGACCCGCCGATAGCCAATCCCGCGAGCCCCATACCGCCCCAACAACCCGACGCCGTGGCGTTCGCCAGCGGGGTTGATGGGTTCGATATTCCCAGCCTGTGTCTCTACCATATTGGCCCTCCCCAAAACGAACTGCGCCTCACGGATTTCTGGGGCCCATCCGACCTACTCCTGACCACGGTGGACATCAGCAGCCTGCCCCATGGAGGGCGTCCGCTATTGCGCGCCTGCTGGACCACGCATGCCCCTTTTGATGACGAACGGAATCGAGGATTTGTCTATGCAGTCTACCCGCGGCGGGAAAATGAAACGGTCTCGCTCCGGGTGGGCCGAATGGATCTTTCGGCCAGGACGCCGGTCTGGGAAGAGATCACCCTGCCAAACGCTCCTCCGCTAGATTACGGCGTGCAAAGTGTCGCCATCGCCGCGGCCCGTGAATCGTTGAAAATCGCGTTCACCGACGAGACGGCTTATCTGCTTCAGGCGGACCAGATCGCGACCTTTTCCCGGGTGGCGGAAGCCTCGTTCGAGCCTCTGCCGTTCGCTACCCCCGTGCGTAACATCGACCTCGCCGCCAACCGCCAGGAAACCTGGGCAAGCTACGTGAGCGGCGACCGAGTCCACGTGGCGGCTCTCGGGATCGAGCATCGTTTGACTAGCCTCTGGGATGCGGAAAACGACGAGCTCCTGACTTCGATTACGACCGGCGGGACGGGAATATGTCCCCTGGAAACGATTTGGGTCTTTGCGGGACTTCGTCCGCGCCCAGGACCCGAGGCACCGTTGATTGCTGATTCGCGGAAGTCTCCCTCGAAGCGAAACCTTGACCGCGCGCTGACAAGAAACGACGTGGATCCCGCTCCGCACGGACTGACCGCCGAATCATTGGCCGACCCGCGGTTGGAAACGTTTCGCGGAGTCCGTGATTTGATGCTCCAAACCACCGAGGGCCGCCGGCTCGAAGCCCTCTACCGCCAACACAGCGAGGAAGTTCGCCGTCTGCTCATTACGAATCCAGACTTGCTCTTCGCCTCCGGGAGCATGCTGCTGAATTTCGTGCCTTCGTTGGATAAGTGGCTCCAAGGACGAGGCGCCAACGCGCGGGTTACAACGTCCATGGCGACTCAAGTGAACAGCCTCTGGAGCCGTCTCGCTGCGGGTGCCAACCCTGAGCTGAAAGCCGCTCTCGTCGCCGAACAGACGCGGTTCCACAACTTCACCGACTTCGTGGGGAAGAACTTCGATCAATGGGCGGCACTACTGCAATTCCCGAACACTGCGACCACGCCCGCGGAATTCCGAATCCTCGCCACAAGTTTCATCGGCGGGAGATTGAGTGTGAAGGTTGCCGCACAAACCGGGGTGCGGTTTGTGCTCCAGCGCGTTTCGAATCTCAACTCTCCGACGTGGAGCGATGTGCCCAACTACTCCACCGAGACCACGGGTAGCGAAGTGACCCTCACCGATCCGAGTGCTTCAAACG
>DLVS01000670.1 GCA_003445095.1 Verrucomicrobiales bacterium | reverse complement strand
GAGTTGAGAGAAGTTGGGCGAGTCCGGGTCGGGATTGACGGGCTGGCCCGCGGCGTTGACGTAAAAGCACCCCAGTTCCTTGGCCGGCAGACGCGCCACCAATTCGCGGCCTTCGTTCACCGCCACTATCCAGGTGTGTTTCGTGGCCTTCAGGTCGATGGGCACGCTCAACCGAACGTCGGCCAAATCTTCGGGGAAGAATCGGTTCCCTCGTAGCGCCCAGTCTAGAATGTACTCAGGCGTCAATCCGGGATCCTTTCCGCTGGCGGCCCAGGCAAGAGCGCCGATGTGTTGCCGGGCGGCGTTATCGGCGGGCGTTGGGAGCGTGTTCATGGCACCAAGGTAGTCAGTTGTGGGTCGGAGGAAGGCCTCGGCATGGCTCGACACATAACCGCTATTTCCCGTCCGAGGTGGTGTGGAAAACAACGAACTTCGGTGTCACGAATAGACGCAAGAGTGAGGAATTGATCCGTAAGCTAACGGCACCGAATCGGCTAATAGTAAAACGACGCGCCCGCGGCGTTAGGACATCGCCGCGAACTTCTCGACTTTCAGTTTCCGCCGGCCATCTCCACCCAGATGCCGCTCTGACTCGCCGCTGTTTCAGACCAATCGGCGAACACCGACCAGCGCGAGGAAACCAAGGCCTAACAGCATTCCGGCCCCGCCCGCGTCCGGCACCGAGGTGGTATGGACCGCTGAGAACCAGCCCGAGAAGGCCGCCCAAGGATTGCGAGGATTTCCGCTGGATTCCGCCGTTATCGACAACCGATAGGTATCAGTACCCGAGCCATGCGTGAACCATTGAGTGTCAGAGTACCCCGTTCCGAACGGGACAATTGCATCAGCGGTCCCCACGAACCCGGTTGGACCATCGGGCAAATGATGGAGCAGAGCGAAGGCAGCTCCATAGTCACTTCCGAATGCGACATGAATTTCCGTACCAATTTCCCAATACTTCAAGGGCGGTAAGCTATCTTTGACGAAGTCGAAGGACCCGTTTCCAGAGAACTTAAAACTAAGTGAATCCGGTGATTCAACAAAGTCGGTGATGGTAGCGGCGGAAGTCGAGAAACAGCTACCTATCGAGAGGGCCGCGGTGGCGGAGAGGATTTGGCGGAGGGGTTTAGAGGTATTCATTGGGCATCTCAGCCTAAAGTTCCTCAATCCCTAAGGTCAAGCCGAGGTTGGGTCGTGTGGGATGGACTCTTCATTTCGCTTCCCTCAAATGTTCGGCCTCGCGCCCGGGCCTTAGTCACCCTTTGAAGTGAGGTGAGTCTTCAATTGATGTCTGCTGTGGCGGACAGCCGTCGCACCACCGAGAGGGCCTGCCTCTCTTGCCGGACCATCGGACGCGCAGCGTCGCTAAGCCGAGGAGGCCGAATCCGCACAGCACCTCGGTCGAACCTGAATCCGGAACGCGGGGAGTCCTCGCAAGCACGGTTGGGCTGGTCGAGGCTGCGGCCACCAAACCCCGGCGGAGCCAAGGGAGGGCACCTGGGCCAACGAGGGGCGCGAACAGCGCGGGACCTTCGCTGATTTCGACACGCAAACAGCGAGCGGAACCATCCTCAACCCACGCTCCCCATCGTCGCCGGTACACGTCAGCTACGTCGGTCCTATCGGCCGAGCGCTGAAATTCCGATTGAGTATCGGGCCCCGCCCAGGCGTCGTTTGAGGAATTCCATGAAGAGAAATTCCCCTCCCCGCGGTGTCCATCGACGCCAATTCCTTGAAACGAGCAGTTCCTTGGCCGCTTTACTTGCACTCGGCTTACCACCCGCTGTTCTCTCGGAAAGCCCGGCCAAACGCGTGCGGGTCGGTGTGGTGGGCCTCGGTCGGGGGCGGGATCATATCCAAGCGTTCCTCGAAGTACCGCAGGTCGAGGTGGCCTATGTGTGCGATGTCGATGAACGCCGTCTCGGACCGGCCGTAAAGGCCATTTCGGATCGCACCGGTCACGCTCCGAGCACCGCCAAGGATTTTCGGCGCATCTTGGAAGACCCAACCATCGATGCGATTTCCGTCGCGGCGCCCAACTTCTGGCATGCACCGGCAACCATCCTCGCCTGCGCGGCTGGCAAACACGTCTATGTCGAGAAACCTGGGAGTCACAATATCCGGGAAGCCCAACTCATGGTGGCGGCCGCTCGGAAGTATCGGCGGCAAGTGCAGATGGGGAACCAACGTCGCAGCGTTCCACAAATCATGGAAGCCATCGCTCGAGTGCGAGCTGGCGAAATTGGTCCGGTTCGGTTCGCCCGGTGTTGGTATAGCAACGCTCGCGGAACGATCGGGCGCGGCCAGCCTGCGCCGGTGCCGGCGGAGCTAGACTACACGCTGTGGCAAGGCCCGCTGCCGGAGCGCCCGTATGTCGATAACTTGATCCATTACAATTGGCATTGGCGCTGGTTCTGGGGCGGCGGCGAGTTGGCCAATAACGGAATCCACGCCCTCGACATCGCCCGTTGGGGACTCGGGGTCGAGTATCCCAGCCGGGTCACGGTAAACGGCGGTCGGTACCATTTCTCCGATGACCAAGAGACGCCCGACACGACAGTGGCTACTTTCGATTTCGGCAATTGTGGCGCGAGTTGGGATGCGAGCAGTTGCTTGAGCCGCCAACAAGAGGCGCTTCCGTTTGTGGCGTTCTACGGCGACCAAGGCGTGCTCGCGCTCGATGGCGGCGCCAGTTATCGAATTTTTGATCCCAACGGGAAGGAGGTGAAGGCGGTGAAGGGCCAGTTCAGCGACGTTCCGCACTTCACCAATTTCGTAAATGCAATACGGGATGGGACTCCCCTAAACTCGGAGATCGGCGATGCCCAGATCAGCACCCGGCTCTGTCATTTGGGCAACATTGCCTACCGAACGGGCACCGCCCTGGAGACGGGCCCTACTACTGGTGACATCCGCAAACCAACTCCCGAAATGAAACGGTTGTGGACCCGAGAATACCGGCCCGGCTGGGAACCAAAAGTGTAGGCCCGGCCACCGCTTCTCTATTTCTTGGGTTGGGCCGCTCGGCGTTGAAGCTGAGCAATCTGTTCCAAAACCGAGCGAGCGATCGTGTCAGTGGGATCCAACCGAACGGCCTCGCGCAAATGGAGCGCCGCCCCTTTGAGATCGCCGCGTTCTCCCAAGATGATTCCGAGGCTGCCATGTGCTCTACCGTTGGCCGGATTCAATCGAATCGCCTCGGTCAGTGCTTGTTCAGCGGCGGGAATGTTCTTCTGCTCTTGGTACAACAATCCGAGGTTGAGCTGGGCGGTGTCGTCCTTGGGGTCGAGGCGAACGGCGGAATTCAAATGAGCGGCCGCGGCCACCAAATCGCCCATCACGAACTTGGCTTCGCCCAGTCGCCGGTGGGCGTAGGCATCGTTGGGGTCGAGCCGCAATCGGTATTCATGGTAGGTGATCGTCTCGCCCAGCACCTTGGGGACGTACGCGGCCCGCAGCGCCTCTAGATCAGCGGGGTTGCGCGGTAAGAGCTGAACCCACAACTCCGCCATCTCGTCCTGGGTCTCTACGCCGAAGCGGATCCGTTGGGGAGGGCGGTTAGGGTTCCGGGGGTTGTCCGGAGAATTGTCGAAGGTGTAGCGCATGACGAGTTTGGAGCCACGTGGCAAAGACAGGGGGTCTTTCAGGCGGTAGTCACCTTGCCAGTTGAAATCCCACTCCGGGATATGAAGTAGTTGGTTCGTGGTTCCATTGGGCAGCACCGCGAACCCTTGGAGGTCTTTGCCGAGATAATGGCAGTGGGGATTGAGTCCCAACACGCTCACATCCGCCGGAAGGACGAATGAGTCTTCCACCTGATAGGCCTTTTCGCCGGCCGGGATATCAATCAGAAGCGAGCTTAAGCAGATCTTGAAGAACTCACGGTCCGGCGGCCGATTCGTGAAATAAAGTCCGATCATTGGCGCAATTTGCTCGGGTCGCCCCGTAGGTTGTAGATGAAGTTGGAATACTAAGTCGGCGCCGCCGGGCAACGTCCACGACAACCCCAAGGGAGCTACATACGGGCGACGGCCCGGCTGCCAACTCAGAAAATTTCCTCCCGGTGATTCGATTCCTTCGGGCAGGTCCAACCCGGGGAATCCGGCCACCGAATCCACAGCGTCTCGCGCTCGGCTACCTCCCGACTTGTCCACCAAGATAAACGCGTGATGCACGGCGCGGCTGCCCGGGCGAAACTGAAACGCGCGCACGAATCGGTTGGTGCCGCTGGGGATTGGCAGGACGAAATTCCGATACACGTTCCGCCCGTCGGGCGGAAGCGTGAAGGGAGTGTCCACCCTGAGGATCAGATCCGGTTCTCCGAGTTCCCATTCGCTGCTCCATTTGGGCGCTTCCGGCAAATCGGAAGGATCGCCTTCCCGTAAACCACCCTCAAGCCATCGTCGAAATACGGCGACATCGGAGTCACTCAAGCGGCGGTTCCCGACAAACTCCACATGCCCTGTCGCGGGCAGCCAGGGAGGCATGTAACGCCGCTCCACGACCTCCACCAAGGTGTCGGCGCGCTTACTCGCATCAGCGAAAGTGAGCAGCGAAAAGGGACCGGATTCGCCCGGGCGATGGCACGGAGCGCAATTCTTGAAGAGAATCGGGGCAACGTCGCGATTGAACGTGACCGGTCCGGCCGCAGGCCTTCGACCACTAGTAGATTCGGCACCGGTTGATAAGAATGGCCACTCGAGGACGGAAGAGGTAACCAGCAGCACCGTGAATAGCTGGCGGGCGATCGGACGCATGGAAAAACCAACCTTCATGGCTCGTAACCCGAAACTACCCGCGCTGGCGTCACCTGAAAAGGCGAGACTCGGTACTGCGGAAGCAACGGAGGTGCGTGTCAAAGTAAGTCCGAGGAACCATGGGAACGGTTGGAGTCGAGTCTTCGGCCGCGAGCCGCTGCGGCCTGTCCTCATCTAAATTACGGCGCCCGATGGCCACGCCTTCCTGCGCAACCCATCATCCAAAGCTTCGAAAAAACTGCCGAGCCGTAGCACAAGTGGCCGCACTTAGGGTCTCTAGGCTGCAGGCTTTCACGCCAGCGACGACTTCGGCGAGCTCTCTCACATAGGCGGGTTCACACCGTTGCCCCCGATACGGCACCGGCGCGAGGAACGGGCAATCCGTCTCGAGCATGAAACCATCGAGAGGCGTCGCGGCCAAGGTCGTCCGCACGTTAGCCCCATTCTTAAACGTCGCGATTCCGGTGAAGCTGACCAACGATCCAAGTGCGCGGACGGCCTCCATTTCGGACGGTGTTCCGACAAAGCAGTGAAACACGCCGCGGACTCGATCTGCGAACGGCGTGAACAGCTCGAGAGTTTCCGGAAAGGAATCCCGCGTGTGAATGACCACGTTTAAGCCGAGCTCTGCTGCCACCTCCAACTGCTGACGGAACACTCCCGCTTGGCGCTGTCGTACCGCCGCATCGTCTGCCGCTGAACCTGTACCCGTCCGAGTGGGCAGCCGGAAAAAGTCGAAGCCGCACTCGCCGATAGCCACCACTTTGGGATGCGCCGCCAAGGCACGCAGCTCGGCACGAAAGTCATCGGGTGCGTCGCCGGCATGCCCTGGATGCCAACCAACCACGGCATACACATCCGGGAACCGTTCGGCTAAGGCTACGGCTCGGCGGCTCGCTTCGAGGTCAGTCCCAATCGAGATAATCTTCGCGATCCCCGCTTCGCGCGCCCGACCGAGAACCGCGGTTAAATCGTCCGCGAACTCGGGGAAGTCGAGATGCGCATGCGTGTCGAAGAATATGGCCATACCCCTGTCCACGGCTGGCGGGACCTGACGCAGTCAACGAACTGGCCTTCCGACTATTTCTCGATGCCGAGCAGCTCCACGTCGAAGATCAGCGCTGAATTGGGACCAATCTTGCCGCCTGCACCACCTTCGCCGTAGGCGAGCTTCGAGGGAATGTACACCTGCCATTTGTCGCCTTCTTTCATGAGCTGCAGCACCTCAGTCCAACCAGGAATCACCTGATTCACTGGGAAGGTCGCCGGTTCACCCTTTTCCACCGAGCTGTCAAACACTGTCCCATCGATCAACGTTCCGTGGTAATGAACCTTGACCGTGTCCTTAGCGGTTGGGGTCTTACCCGTGCCGGATTTAATCACCTTGTACTGCAAGCCAGACGCCGTGGTCTTGACGCCTTCTTTCTTCGCATTGGCCGCAAGGAATTCTTGGCCTGCCTTGGCATTCTTCTCGCCATCGGCCTGTTGTCGGGCCTGCATCTTCGCCATCATTTGGGTCTGAAAATCAGTCATCACCTCACGCAATTCCGCGTCGCTTAAGTTGTTCTTCCCAGCGATCCCGTCGGCAATTCCTGCTGCCACCGCCTTCGGATCGACTTCGATGCCCTTACTTTGGAAATTGGCGCCAATCTGCGTGCCCAGGGCGTAGCTCAGCTTTTGTTTCGGGTCTTTCAGGTCCGGTGCGTCCGCAGCAGAGGCGGAACGGCTCAGAACTAAGGCAGCAAACACGGCGGATATGATGACGATTTTCATTCAGTAGTGGCGCCGCTCATTTTAAAGGCGCCGATGCCAGCCTTGCAGGTATCTTGCCTGGGTCAAGACAGCCATGAACCCAGGAGGGCTCTTGCGCCGCGACGGCTCTCCGGTTGGCGCAGCCCACTGTGGCCTTCACGGGCGTTGCCTGACCAACGGTCCCACCCGCTCGCGTATACGTTGCATGGAAGCTGCCCGCCCACGGTTGCGAAATCCGACCTGACGGACAGGAACGGCCCAGCGCGCCATCCCTAACGTTCGGACAGTCCACCCAATTCCGCGATCCTAATATGGCAAGGTTGCGACAGGTTCCGGCCGAGAATCGGGCAGTGACCCTACCCGACAGAGTTTACTTCTTGTCCTCCTTTTTCTCTTCCTTCTTTTCCGCCGGCGCGTTGGTCGCCATGGCAAGCAGTTCGGCGCCGGTGTTCACATACAATCCTGGCATAGCCTCGCGCAATTTTGCCGCACCTTCCGGCGTGACCTTGGTCTGCCACACATAAAGTGCGCGCAAATGCTTCAATCCCTTGAGTTGTTCCAACCCCGCATCCGTGACCTGCGTGCCATAAAGATTCAGGGTCACCAAGTTGGAAAGTCCGGTGAGTTTGGCGATCCCGGCATCAGTGAGCGCGGTGAGCGGAGCCTGAAAATTCTGGAGGAATCCGAGGGAAGCCACCGCCACCAGGCCCGCATCCGTGACCCGAGTCGTGCCCAGGTTCAGTTCGATCAATGAAGTCACGTCCTTCAATGGGGCGATCGCGGCGTCGGTGACGTTACTACCCGCGAGACGGAAGTTCGCCTCACGCCACGGGACGTTTTGGGCGACGGGGCGCACCTCCAGGCCAGCCTTTGCCAACGTGGCCACCGCGGTGGCTTCAGCGGGGCCAGGCTTAAAGTCTTTGGGGAGTTCAGGCAGGGGCGGGGGCGGAGGACCTTGCCTAACCGGAGCCGCTGCCGTGGTCTCCGCTTTAGCCGGGGGACTGATGACGACTCCGTCGGGCCAATTCGCCCCCGCCGCGATCCACTCTTTCAACAAGGTGATTTGGGCCTCGGTCAAAGGGTCGCCTTCCGGAGGCATATGATCGTCGTCGCTCTTCGGGAGAGAAACCCGTTTGATCATCTCGCTCGCAGCGGCGTCGCCAGCGGTCAAGGCCGGCCCGTCCTTGCCGCCCTTGAAGGTAGCCTCCTTCGAGTCGAGACGCAGTTTGCCCTTTTGCTTGTCGGGCCCGTGACACTCCACACAGCGCTGCTGAAGGATGGGCAGTATGTCTTTTTGGAAGTCCGGCGCCGCGCTCGCAGAAATAGCGAGGGTTACGCTGGCCAGGACGGCAACACGAATGGAGGTGGTGGCGGCGTGCTGTCCCGACGTGGAAGCGAAGGACGGAAGGAAATGTTTCATAGACTGGGTCAAGACCGCTTCGTTCTATCCGGTCCTGGAAAATAGTTCAAACCTGGAACACATATCCTTCCGCCACCGCCGCGACCGGGCCAATCCCGAAGATCGTGGCAGCCCCTCTTCTGAAGCGCCCGTCGGTGGCCGTTTTGCACATGGCTTCAGGATAAAGATACCGACCGGCTCTGCTGGTGCTGGCCCAACTGCTCGGATTTTTGAGTGAACTTGGCCTTGTCAGGTCTTATCGGGTATCGGGCCTTTGAGCCACGGTTGCGAGTGCCGCAATTCGTCGACGCTTTCGACCTACGAATAGTTTTGACACAAGAGAAGCCACGCCTCAAAAGCCGTGCCCGGTAAACCTACTGACCTGATATGATCCCCGCGAGCCTCTTTGTACCCACCCCGTTCGGCAAGCTTACCTCGCTGCTCACCCTCACCACGCTCTGGATTATTTCGTCCTCGGTTAACTCGAGCGCGATCACCTGGACCTTCAGCGCCTCGGACGGGATCGACACAATTTCTGGGACCATGGCAACGACTGGCACTCAGGCCGATTTGGCCGCGGCCGGTTCGTTTCAGATCGAGTCCATCCTCACCCTTCTGCTGAATGACGCACCGGTCGCGCTGGCCACCGCCGTTCCCTGGTCCAACGGGATTAACGCCAGTATCTCCCAATCGCCTCTATTATGGAGCGGCAGCAATGTCGAACTGCCGATTTTCATTTCGGCCATCTCCAATGGTGGAGACAACCTAGAGATCGACATCAACCCTAGTCAGGGAGGGCTACGGGCGCGCATCGAAGGCATCGTCGAATTCGTACCCGACTCCCAGTCAGTCGTTCCCATCGGCGTGATTCCGAGGACCGTGCCGGATTCCGGTTCGGGCGCCGGACTGTTGGCGATTGCCCTGTTTGGATTGGCCTCCTGCAAACGCCGGCAGGACACTCATGCCGGAGCGAACTAGCGCGTCGAGTGCGTTTCGGGTCAAGGATTGACCCAGAGGGCCCTGAAGTGCCGCAGCCTCATATCGGAGGTTTCGTTCCACGGCCGTCCCCCGTCGTCACTCAACACCAACAATCGCGGTTTCTCGGGGGTCCCAAACAAAATGAGCGCCTCTGGATTCATTGATTGAAGATCGGGAACTTTCAGGCGTTCCGCGGCCGCCGAATGGCCATCCCATCGGTACACATGACTTTTCCCGCCGTCGCCCGATGACCCCCCGATCACGAAATACTCGCGCCCGGTCCAGACGAGATCCCGAATCCCGCGGCCGCCGAAATCGAGTAGCCGAGGCTCTCCCAATTGAGCGGGTTGACCCTCGATGACGGCAAATGGGTTGACCAGGGGGACCAGTAGAGCCCGGCCTTCCGGAACCGGATTTCGGAAGCCGATGAGTAACGACCGGTCTGGGCCAGCGGCCAGTCCCTCGATGTTGAGCCCACCGCCCTTTTCTGGCTCTAGTTTGGCGGCAGCCGCTAAGTTGAATTGCGCCAACGAAGGAGCCGCAGCCATCTGCGCCAGCAGTGTGGTCACCGGTTTACCCACCAATTCCAGCCGCGGTGTGCCGTCTTCATCACGCAGGCGCAAGGCCACGAGTCGTTGGCGATCCGGACGTTTCTCTCCGGAACGGCTCCGCGCGTGGGAACCGATCCAAAACGTCACGTCATCGATCCGCGCCGCACCCTCGAAATCGGCCTCACCATTTCGGGTGGTCAGTCCCAACCATGGGGAAACGGCGATCGACGCCAACGGTTCGCCTCCGGCCGACGCCCGGTAGAGCAGGAGGTCGTTTTGTTCATCGCAGCCCGCCAGAAAACGGTCCGTGCCCACCCGCACGCCCGCCGAAGCATTGGCCAACCCGCGAAACTCTAGGAACGGCTGCGCTGCCATGGCCCCAACGCCGAACAAAAGGACGGCAGCGCAGCAAAACTTTCGAGCTCCAGTGATGAACGCAGCCATTCCACAACGTGTCGCCTGACGACGGTTCCGTCAAAATCTCCGGCCTGTTGTTTACGCCACTGAACAAAACAAGGTTGGCCACAACCCAGCCGTGTTTTTAGACTTGCGGCATGCCAGAGAAGCCTCGTGACCAAATCCCCTTCGCGACGCGCGAGCTCTACGACAAAGGAATCGCCGCCGTTCAAAAGAATAATTTGGACTACGCCCTAACCCTGTTCGGTCAAGCCTTGCGCCTCGAGCCTGGATTCTACGAAGCCCGCGAGGCGCTCCGCGCTACCCAACACAAGCGCAGCGCGGGCAAAACCAGTTTCTTCCGCAAGTTCGTCGGTTCGGCGAGCAGTCTGACACGGGGTCAGGTCGCCCTTCGCTCCAATCCTCGCGACGCGTTGCTAGTAGCGGAAGAAGTCCTGAACGAAGATCCCGGAAATGCATCGGCCCATGAACTTTTGGCTGACGCGGCGATGGCGATGGGAATGCCCAAGACGGCCATTCTTTCGCTCGAAGTCGCGTTCAAACACAAACCCTCTGATCGAAAGCTGGCGCTTGAGCTAGCCGAGGCTCTCAGCCAACTGGGTAATAGACTGCGGGCCGAAAAGATTTACCGCGATCTTCTGCGATCCGACCCCACCGACATCGAGGTCAATGAAAAGCTCAAGAATGTCTTGGCCAATCGTACCCTCCATGAAGGCGGCTACGCGGAGCTCGAGAAAGGCGAAGGCAGCTTCCGCGACATTCTCAAGGATAAGGAAGAGTCTCACTCGCTCGAGCAGCAACATCGGCTCGTGAAGGATGAAAACGTCGCCACGCGGCTCATCGTTGAACACGAGGCTCGGCTTGCTCGCGAGCCGGATAATCTGAAACTCCTGCGCGAACTCGCTGACCTGCATCTAAAAAAGAAGGACTTCGCGAATGCCACCCGCTATCTGGAGGCGTACCTCGCCAAGGCAGGCGTCAACGATCCCATGATTTTGGAAGCGATTCGTGATGCCAAGTTGGCGGAGTTTGAACATGAAGAGGAATCCCTGGATCCGAGCTTGCCAGACTACGCCGCCCAGCTCGCCGCCATCAAAGCCCGCAAACACGAGTGGCGGCTGACGGATGCCAAACGCCGCGCCGATGCCAATCCAACCGACCTGGCCATTCGCCTCGAACTCGGAGAGCTGCATCTGGAAGCGGGTCGGCTGGGCGAAGCTATCTCGGAACTGCAGAAGGCGCAGAATAATCCGAACAAACGGATCGCCGCGATGAACTTGCTGGCCCAGGCCTTCGGCCGGCGGGGCATGAACGACCTGGCCGCCCGAAAGTTCCAGGAAGCGCTCAAGGAAAAGCAGGTCTTCGACGACGAAGCCAAGGAGCTTCGTTATCAGCTTGGATGCGTCCTTGAGCGAATGGGCCGCAAGGAAGAGGCCATCGAACAGTTCAAGATCATCTACGAACAAGACATCGGCTACCGCGACGTCATGGCGCGCGTGGACGCTCACTACGCGGGACAGGGGTAACGTGGGTAGGGACCCGGCTTTAGCTAACTTCTGCCGGCGGCGCGCTGCCCCGCTCCCGGTGCCGAAGGTGCACCCACACGTTACAGTTCAGCACGCGCCCTGCGGAATGCGGGACTGCGGGCGAATGACCACAGGCGTACTGGGTTTCCTCTGTTAGGGAGCCCGGCTCGAAGTCCTCTCATGGAGCCAAATCCAATCCCGACTGTACTCAGCAGGAAAGACGACGTGCGAATCGAAGAGATGCTTCGTCGGAGGCGTCGTGGATTGCTCGAGCCACCTGTGCAGCTCACCGTGGCCATCGGCGAAGGACAGCGCCCCCTGCCCTCCGTGCCGCGCGGCCGGGAGGTCTTCCCATACCGCATTCGACGGTGTGCGCTCTTCAATCACGAAGAACGCGGTCGAACCCAACGTAAACTCATGTTCATCAATGAACACATAAAGGTGGCTGGCGCCGTGCGCTGGAATGTCGTCCTCTTTGAAAAAACGACGGATATTTCGGGTGTCATCGGTGAAGAAAGGTGGAGTCGCGATCGCATTATTCATCCCATAGCTCCGCACTCGCAGCGAGCCCTTGCCTCGACGCGTGAACCGGCTGGGATCGCTCGGACACCGAAAGATATCCGGATTCTTCACATACGGGCCGATTCGTCCCGAACCAGGCGCAATCAACAACGCCTTGTTGGTGATATCGGGAAAGAACTGAGCCGGCCCATCCCAACTAATCCAACCGGCGGTCCAGGCGCTGTCTTGCAAGAATCCGATGCCTGCCCCATTCGCCAGTGCGGGTGAGAGTCGGCCGCGATCGTCCATCGCATACTGCAACCAACCCAAGGTAAGTTGATGAAGATTCGAAAGACAAACGATCCCCTGAGCTTTGGCTCGGGCTCGACTCAGGCCAGGCAAGAGCAACCCCGCCAGAATGGCGACAATGGCGATAACAACGAGTAGCTCGATCAGCGTGAATGCGTTCCAGCGGAGGCTCGCTGGACGACGGGACGGCGACGATTGCGGGCGGCCTCCGCCCCGCCCAGCATTTGAAAGAGTGCCCATCGCGGCCTCCCAATTCGGTTATCCCTTTATGGCGCCAGAGCAACCAGCCGGAAGAACACTGACGCTTGATCTTCGAGGGCGAGGGTCACCGAGGTAAACCCGCCCGTATCCACCGGCTTCCACTCAGGCGGGGACAAGGTCTCGGTCATTTCCAATCGCAACATCCAGGCGTAATCGGGCCAGGACACCGTCAAACCTTCCTCGTTCCAAGCAAAGTTGGGTTCGGGCAAGTCGGGAGGTAATCCCGCGCGGATACTCTGATTGGGGATCGGGTGGTAAGCCATTTCTTGCAGCCGATAAGCGTGGCCGGGGTCAAGATTCTCTCGCCGATAACGAAACCAGCCGAGCGTCACGTCGGCGGTGTCGGGATTAGTGTATTTTGTACCCACGATGACTTCGTATTGGCCGGGAAATTCGTCGAAGGTCCTCCTGAGCCAATCTGACTCATCCCACTGATACACCTGAAGCCAAAGGTAAGGAAGTTGATGAACCTGAGAAAAATACTCCTTCGCTTGAAGAGTGATCTCCTCTCCGGGTTCAAACTCAATTCGATTTGTGGTAGCGACGAGCACGGCCGCCTGTCTCGACACCCTGAGCTCATTCCTAACTTCATAAAGTGGCAGCTCGCTAGTATCTTGAAAGACGACGACAAGGACAAACGACGCCCAATCTAGATCAGAATCGCCATCGAAGTCTTTGCGGTATTCCGAGATAGATTCCCTGAGCAGTTGAGCGCTGGCAGGTCCCACATAAACAAAATACAAGACCAGAAATAAGTAACGTGCGTTCATGAATCCGAGACCGTGGAAGTTAACTCCGTGAGACTCCAAGTCGCGCTGTCGTAGAGCATTATGGCGGCGCTGGTGCGGCCCGCCGGGGTGTAGCCGGTACCCGAGGTAAGCGCTACGTAGGCCGTTTCTCGCTCGAATTGCTCATCCAGACGCGGAACAACTTCGATCACCGCCTGAGACTTGCCAGCCTGGAAGCGGATCGTTCCTCCCGAGGCGTTGGCAGTCCAACTTTCAGGCTGAAGGCTAGCGGGAACCGAAGCCGAACTAAAATAATAGTCTCCAGATCCGGAGTTCCCATAGGCGCCGGGGCGGACAATCCCTGATCCCGTTGTCGGGAATGAAAAGTTCACCGTGAGGGCGGGGCTATTGGCATCAGCCAAACGGCTGAACATCAATTTCGCCCGTTTGCCGTTCCGTTCGTTGGTTGCATCCGGTTGCGTTGTGACCTCGACCGCGTCGGCGCCGGCTCGGCCGACAGTGATTTGTGCCTGCGCCCAAGCATCCCGGGATTCCTCCCAAGTTTCGGATTCCGCAGGTTGCCACGAGGCCCGGGCAAATCGGCGAATTTCCGCCGGATTCTTCGGTGGGGCATCAGGCAAAGGCGGGGCAGGATTGGTTGGCCACCCCACATGCGTACCCTCCTCGTTACCGTCAATCCACACTCGCGCCGCCAGGGCGCCGGCATAGTTGGGCGGACCGTCCACACCAAAATTAACAAAACCCTGCGAGTTGAACGGGTAGGTCGATTGAATGATTTCGTCTGACCAAGAGCCGGGAATTTCCGGCGGAGCGGTGGGAGTCTCGGGTGGCGAAGGTCCGACCAACTCAAATCGAACCGTCACCCACCCCTCCTCTCGGACTCGAGTCGGGGCTAGACTCGGATTTGGCACTTGATGCTCGGCCACGCGCGCTCGGACCTGGATTCTTCCGGTCGCTGGGTTGTAGTCGAGCTGATCGAGGGCCACCTCGAGGACGCCCCGCAGTTTCCGCCGCTGAGCGATACCGGGGAAGTTGGAATCATCTTCGAACATCGGCAGCACTCGGCCAATGTAGCCGATTGGCTGAAAATGGTGGCTGAGGGCCACCTTCGGTATGCGTCGGTCCGTGTGGTCCTCCGGAGCCGCGGGGTTTGATAGCAGTTCCTGCGAGCCGCTGAGGATCTGGTCCGGGACAATCGTCTCTCCAACTGAGTCGAAATCGTAGGGCCGAGATGAAATCTTGTTTTGTTGGAATTTCACGTTGGTCGCTGGAGCTCGTTTGCGCCGGCTGATCCCGGAGCTGAACTTGATATAACTACCTGCAGTTAGAGAAACACACGGATAGACCATGCACCACCAATTGGGATCGGACAGCTCCACAATCGGGTCGGCAGTCACCGTCCCGTTCGGATACCACCAACCATCCCCGGAAGTCGCCGCCATCGGCATGGGGTAGGGTACGCTCAAAAACTTGTTGGCGCCACTGACTCCGCTGCCGCTGGCCCAGGTCGAAAACCGATTCCCCACCATCTGGATGTCGTCGGCGCGCCCCTGAATCATCAATCCTCCCGCAATAGCTTGGGCCGGCCGCCAGAGGTCCAAGTTGGGGTCGCTGAACGATTCTCCATTCACGTCACTATCAAAATCCCGATAATCGAAGCTGACCAGCGATTTGAGTTCGGCTGCCGTTGAGCGCCCACGTATTCGAACGGCGTTGTTGTCAACCTTGAGATGGGCGTGGTGAGCCAGAGTAAGCGGCCCCACCAGCGCCTGCCCATACTGTCCCAAGGTGACAATATCAAGAAAGACGTTATTGCGAAGCCAGAACTCCCGAAGAGAACCGGTGTCGAG